>CAYGQN010000077.1:12344-13140 GCA_964351795.1 uncultured Gammaproteobacteria bacterium | reverse complement strand
CGCCCCGGCCATCGCCCGGGCGATGGCCGGGGCGGGCGCCGCGGTATTGCTGACCGATATCCTGGAGGCCGACGGGCAGGCCACGGTGGAATCCATCCGTGCCGATGGGGGCCAGGCGGCATTCATGACCCACGATGTCACCGACGAGGCGCAATGGGAGGCCGCCGTCGCTGAGGCGCTCGCGCAGTTCGGTGGCCTGCAGGTGCTCGTGAACAATGCCGGTATCGAAACCGCGGCGCTCATCACCGACTGTGAACTGGCCGACTTCAAGCGCACCATGGACGTCAACGTCAATGGCGTGTTCCTCGGGCACAAGCACGCCATCCGGGTCATGCAGCCCGGCTCGTCCATAGTGAACCTGTCCTCGGTGGCCGGCATGATCGGCACCACCGCCCACATTGCCTACCACACCTCCAAGGGCGCGGTGCGCTTGATGACGAAGGCCGCCGCCATCGAGTGCGCGCAGCTGGGCAAGGGGATCCGCGTCAATTCCCTGCACCCGGCCATCGTGGATACGGCGATGGGCACGGGCTTCATCCGCGATTTCGTCGAGCTGGGGCTGGCGCCGGATTACGCCGCGGCCGAAGGGGCGATAAAGGCCCTGCATCCGATGGGCTTCGGTGAGCCCCCGGATGTCGCCAACGCCGCCGTGTTCCTGGCCTCGGATGCGGCCAAGTGGATCACCGGTGCCGAGCTGGCGGTGGATGGCGGCCTGACCGCCGCCTGAGCCGCGGAGCAGGCCGGGACGCGGCCGCTCGCTGCCAGGGCGAGGGCCAGGGGCTTACCTGTCGGGGGA
>CAYGQN010000077.1:0-12334 GCA_964351795.1 uncultured Gammaproteobacteria bacterium | reverse complement strand
GTTCCAGGCGCAGGAATACCTCGAGCTGGCCATTGTCGAGCAGCCGGTACTGCTCCAGTGCAAAACCACCATCACGCGGGCGCGTGTCGATCATCAGGATGTCGCCGTCCCAGTAGGCGAAGGAGTGGTCGCTGTCGTCGTCCCGCGTCGAACCACTGGCACTGACCACGCGCGTGCGCTGGGTGGTGCTCGCCCGCCGCCGGAACTCGCCCTCGTGGAAGTGCACCAGTTGATAGTCGTCGCCCTCGCGCCGGAGGGAGAATTCCCGGTCGTAGGCGAGATGGTCGTACAGCTCCTGCTCTTCGGGGCCGCCGCGAAAGCGGGCGTAGTCGTTGCGTCCGACGCCCTTGGGGAGCTCGATCCGGCTGCCGGCCTTGCGCAGGGCCTTGGCCACCTTCTTGTCGACATCGTCGCTGGCCCCGGGGTTGAACACCCAATGGCCCTCGATGTGGGCACGGGCGTCGGCGTCCGTCCCCGCTGCCGGTGCCGCGGCCATCCACAGCAGCAGCGCGAGCAGCAGCCCCCGGCCCGGCCAGGTGCTCACAGGCATGGCCTGCGCCCCGCCCGCCACGCATCGTACTGGTGTGGGCCGCGGCCGGCGGAAGTCTCGGGGGGGCTGCCGCGCCGGCGGCGGGGCAGGCGGGAGGCAGATGTACGCGACGGTATCGGCGTCAGCGTCGTGGCCGGCGGGCATGCCGGGCAAGCTTTTCTGGATGGCTTCACGGGCTCTCGAAGTCGATGATGGTCAGGTCGCCAGCGTAACAGCCCCGGGTGACGTCGGTCATCGGGGCATCGCCTTGCAGTCTGGCGCCACGCCTTGAACTGGCCCTGAACACGCCGCCCGGGCCTGTGTTGCCGCGCACGGCGTGAGACAAAAAAAAGCGCCCTGACGGACGCTTTTTTCATGGCCCTGCCGTATGGCGGGCCGACCTGTGGCTCAGTGGGTGATCAGCGGTTCCATTTCCTTGGCCTGCGCCACCCAGCCTTCCACTGTCTTTGCCGACGGTACGGTGCGCGTGAGCTTCTTCTGCGCGTTGACTTCGGCCATCTTCGCGGCGAGGTTGTCGGGCTTGCGCGTGCGCAGTTCCTTGACGGTGTCCACGCCGGCTGCCTCCAGCAGCTCCGAGTATTCGCTGCCGATGCCGGAGATGCGCATCAGGTCGGCCATGTTGGCCCACTTGAGCAGCTGCTTGGTCGTGCAGCCGGTTTTCTCCGCGGCCGCCTTGCGCCCCTTGGCATCGCAGCACAGCTTGAGCAGGTCGTTGGTGGTCTTGATGTCTGCGGCGGCCAGTTTCTCGGCATAAGCCGGGCCGATACCTTCGATTTCTTCTATCTTGTAGGACATCCCTGGTTGCTCCTTGCCTTGGTCAGTTGCTGGTCGGTCCGGTCGGGACCGGTCTGGGCGGTTTCAAGGGCCCGAACCATTCCCCCCGGAACGGCTGCGCGCCGCGCGTCACCCGCGTCGAAGATACCAGAAAACGCCCTGCGCTGGTCCTGTCAACATGGCCGAATCAGGCCACTTCCGACGCGGGTTCAGCGACCTTTGAACAGTGAGCCGAGCACGCCGCGGGCGATGCTGCGCCCGATGGCGCTGCCCAGGCTGCGCACCACCGACTTGGTCATCGCCTCCACCACGCCCTGGCGGTTGCTGCTTCGCCGTGCCGGGCTGGCCGCGGTTTTCGCAGGGCGGGCCGGGCGGTAGCTGCGCTCGCGTTCGACCTCCTGCGCCTGCGCCGCGGCCTGCTCGGCAGCGCGTGCCTGCAGGGCCTCGTGGGCGGAATGCCGATCAATGGCCTCGTCGTAACGTCGGCCGGTGGTGCTCGCTGCCAGCGTGGCCTTGCGCTCGGCGGCGGTGGCCGGCCCCAGCCGCGAGGCCGGCGGCCGCACCAGCGTGCGTTCCACGACCGACGGTATCCCGCCCTCGACCAGGGTGGATACCAGCGCCTCGCCGACGCCGAGCTCGGTGATGGCGGTGGCGGCGTCGAAGCCCGGGTTCTGCCGGAAGGTGTCTGCAACCCCGCGCACAGCCTTGCGATCACGCGGTGTGAATGCCCGCAGGGCATGCTGGACGCGGTTACCGAGCTGGCCGAGGACGGCGTTGGGAATGTCGAGCGGGTTCTGGGTCACAAAATATACGCCCACACCCTTGGAGCGGATGAGCCGCACCACCTGCTCGACCTTGCTCACCAGGGCCCGGGGCGCATTGTCGAACAGCAGGTGGGCTTCGTCGAAGAAGAACACCAGCCTGGGTTTGTCCGCGTCGCCGACCTCGGGCAGCTCCTCGAACAGTTCCGCCAGCAGCCACAACAGGAAGGTGGCATAGGCCCGCGGCCTCTCGATGAGATTGCCGGCGGCCAGCAGGTTGACGTGGCCGAGGCCATCCTGGTTCACGCGCATGAAGTCGTTGATGTCGAGCGCCGGTTCGCCGAAGAAACCCGAGATGCCCTGCTGCTCCAGGACCAGCAGGCGCCTCAGGATGGCCCCGATGGAAGCGGTGCTCACGTTGCCGTAGGTGGTGGACAGGGCCGCCCGCTGCTCGCCGACGAAAGCCAGCATGGCGCGCAGGTCGGCGATGTCCAGCAGCAGCAGGCCCTCGTCGTCGGCCAGCTTGAAGGCGATGTTGATCACGCCCTCCTGGGTTTCGTTGAGATCCAGCAGGCGCGACAGCAGCAGCGGGCCCATCTCCGAAATCGTCGTGCGAATGGGATGGCCTGCCTTGCCGAACAGGTCCCAGGGCACGACGGGGAAGGCCTGCGGCGCGTAGTCGGTGACACCGACCTTCTCGGCGCGGGCACGCAGTTTCGGTTTGTCGGAGCCGGCCTGGCCGATGCCGGAGAGATCGCCCTTGACGTCGGCCATGAACACCGGCACGCCGTTACGCGAGAAGCCCTCGGCGAGGATCTGCAGCGTCACCGTCTTGCCGGTGCCGGTGGCTCCGGCAATGAGTCCGTGGCGGTTTGCATAGCCGAGTTCGAGCACGACCGGGCTGTCGCCTCGGCCTATGAGAATGCTGTTCGTCACTGCGCGTGCCTCCGTTGCGGCCCGGGTGTGCCCGTGGCCATTGCCCTCACTGGCGCGCGCCGGTCCGGCCAGGTCGCCGGCCAGCGTCTGCCTCCCCCGGCTCAGTCGCCGAACAGCCCCTTGAACACCTTCTTCACGCTCTCGCCGGCGGCCTTGGCCTTGTCCCCGGTCTGCTCCAGCGCACTTTTGCCCTGGGCCCCGTCGCTGCTCTCGGCGGCCGGCTGCGCCGCGGCAGTACCGAGCGCGACGGCGCACACATCCTGACCGGAGGTGCTGCGATCGAACAGGCCCTCTGCCAGCACCGATAGCCCACCGGTGGCCACGGCCGCGCCGACCTTGGCCGCGCCGGCGGCCGCGCCCCTGGCGTCGGTGACCGGCTTCGGGTTGGTCAAGGTGCCGCCGATACGCATGAAGTCCGTCAGTGCCGCCAGGTTCAGACCCACGCCCTCGCGGGGTTTGGGTTTGGCGCCGATGTCGATGGCCTCGCTGGCGAGGTTGATGCTGCCGCCACCGAGCACGCTCAGCTGGCTGGTCATGAGGCCGATGCCGGTCTCGCTGCTGGCCACGCCGGCCTTCACCGGGAAATTGATGACCGCGCATTCCAGGATGGTCTTGTCCGCCTGGCCGGACATCGGGTTGAGCATCTGCAGGCCCTTGAACAGCAGGTCCGCGCCACCGATGCTGGCGGCGCGGTTGGTCAGCGTCCCGGCGCCCACCTGCACGCGGATCCGGCCGTCGGCCTTGCCCATGATGTCGGCAACCGATTGGCCGCGGCCTTTCAGGTTGATGTCCAGGTCGGTGGGTGCGCCTTCGATGAGGTCCTTGGCGGCGACCGCCGGCAACTCGGCAAGCTTCAGGCCGCGTACGGTGAGGCGCTGGTCCAGGGCTGCGATATCGCCCGAGGCGTCCAGGCTCAGGCCGGCATCCAGGGTGCCCCCGGCGATGCCGGCGGTCAGGGTGGGAATCGACAGCCGCCCGTTCGTCAGCGCCACGGCCAGCACCAGGTCGGTGAGATTGGCGGACGGGTGACGCAGTTCGGCGATGTCCAGGCGTACATCCGCGTCGATGGCCCGCAGGCCCTCCAGCGGCAGCGGATCATCCGGGAACATGCGCTCGGCCGGCGGCGCCTCGGCCGGCGGCGGGAGGATCTCGGTGAGATCGAGCAGCTTGCCGGCGAGCCGTGCCTGCACGCGGCTGCGTGGCGCCATGGCGGTGAAGGTGAGGCTGCCGCCGAGATCACTGCGGCCGAGCAGGAGCTTGATGTCCTCCAGCGTTACCGTGCCGCGGGCGTCGGACACCCGCGCCTGCAGCGACACCGGGCTCACCGCCGGCAGTTCCATGTCGGCGGCCCGGCCGATGGCGGCAAGGTCCGCCGCGCTGACACCGAGCTGCAACTTCAGCCCGGCCCCGCGCATGGGGTGGGCCACGGTGCCGCTGAGGTCCAGATCGATGCCGGCGATACTGCCGCTGATGTCCACCAGGTATTCCTCGTCGTCCAGCAGCGTTGCCACGGCGCCGACCTGGCCGGCCAGCGTGATGGCGCGCTCATCGACCACGGCGCGAACCTCGATGTCGAGCGGGCTGTCCAGGGATTGCGCACCCAGGGTGATGCGCTCGACGGCGATCAACAGCGGTTCGTCCCGGGCCGGCTCGCGATAGCGCAGGCGCACGTCGGTGATGGCCACGGTTTCGATGACGGCCATAGGCAGACCACCGGACTCCGCCGCTGGCTGGTCCTTCGCCTCGGCCGCCCCGGTGTCGAACACCCAGTTGCCCTGGCCGTCCGCGTTGGACTGCAGATTGATCTCGGTATCGTCCAGCAGCAGCCGCTTGATGACGATTTCGCGCTTGAGCAGCGGCATGATCGCGGCCTGTGCCTCGAAGCGGCCGATGCGCAGCAGGTACTCGTCGGTGCCCCAGTCGGTATTGCCCACGCGCACGCCTTCCACCGAGATGGTGGGAATCAGGGAGAGCTTCATGCCCAGCTCGCCGTCGATGGCGAAGCTGCGGCCGGTGGCGGCCTCGGCCTGGGCGATGATCTGGTCCCGGTACTGGTTGACGTCGAAGGTCAGGATCAGGGCCAGCAGACCGCCGACCACCAGCACAATGACGACAACGAGTATCTTCAGCAGTGTTTTCATGCGTGACTCCCTTTCCGGCGGCTGACAGCCGCTGCCTGCCGGCTATTGTCCATGCCTTCGCCCGCATGGCAAACCGTGCCTTGCCGTGAGGGCTGGCCGTGTCGCATTATCGGGCCCGTTGCCATTGCCATCACGAGGCCAGCCCGATGCCATTTGCCATCATCACCCGCGACCGGCCCGACATGCTGGCCACACGTACCCGCGTGCGCGATGTCCACCTGCAATACCTGGAGGCGAACCAGGCCCTGCTGCTCGCCGCCGGCGCGCTGCTGGAGGATGACGGCAGCGGCGGCAGCGGCGGGATCCTGCTGGTGGACGTGGACACCCGCGCCGAGGCCGAGGCGTTCATCAACGGCGATCCGTTCACGCAGGCCGGCCTGTTCGAGTCCATCACCATCACGCGCTGGCGCAAGGCCTTCCTGGACGGGCGCAAGTACGTCTGAGCGCCAGCCGGCTACGTCCGCCTCCGTGGGCGGCGCTGGCGGCGCGCAGGCCTGCGCGGGCTCGACTGCCCGCGCCGCGAGGTGCCGCGCCCCTGCCGAGGGGCCGGGTGCCGCGTGCCGCTGCTGGCAAGACTGTGGCCCGCCTGTATTTCTCAACCGTTCCCTGCCGCGGCCTTCCCTCCAGCGGCAGCCAGGGACTTTGACTGCCTGCGGAGGCCGCAACGGAGTGACGATGGCAGCTTCGTCGTTCCCCGAACCCTACGGCCCCTCGCGACAGCCATCCCGGGTCGCGCGCGACGACAGCCGGTGGAAATTGCCGCCTAGCGCAGTGCCCCGGCGATGACTTCCAGCACCGCTGGCGTGGTGGTGCCGATGATCATCGTGCCCACTTCACCGCGTTCGCCGGCGGCCTGCCAGCGCTGTAACTGGTCGCGGATGCGCGCCGCCGGGCCGACCAGCGCGCAATCGTCGACCAGCGCATCGGGCACTGCCGCGGCGGCTTCTTTCTTCTGGCCGGACAGGAACAGGTCCTGGATCTGCGCCGCGGCCGCCTCGTATCCGAGCTTCGCGGCGTAGTCGTTGTAGAAGTTCTTGGAGCGGGCGCCCATACCGCCGATGTACAGCGCCATGTGGCCCTTCACCTGCATGCGGCAGGCGTCAAGATCATCGCCCATCACCGCCTGCACGAAGGGTGCCACGTCGAAGCGGGCCGGGTCCCGGCCGCCCTTGGCGAAACCCTCGGCAAGCGGGCTGGCGAAGATGTCGTAGCGCTCGGGGTTCATCCAGATGGGAAAGAAGCCGTCGCCGACCTCTGCCGCCAGGCGCACGCCGCCGGGCGTGACCGCCGCGGTGTAGATGGGGATATCCGGGTTGCCGTGCAGGATGGACTTCAGCGGTTTGCCCAGGCCGGTGGCACCCTCGCCGGCGTAGGGGATCTGGTAGAACTCGCCGTTGAAGGCGAGCGGCGCTTCGCGGGCCAGGATCTGCCGCACTATCTGGATGTACTCGCGCATGCGCCCCAGCGCCGGCACGTAGGGCTGGCCGTACCAGCCCTCGGCCACCTGCGGGCCCGAGGGGCCGAAGCCCAGCATGAAGCGGCCTCCGGAGAGCTGGTCCAGCGTCATGGCGGTCATCGCCGCGCAGCTGGGCGTGCGGGCCGGCGTCTGCATGATGGCCGTGCCGAGCTTCAGCGTTTGCGTCTGCGCCAGTGCCCAGGTGGCGGTGGTCACCGCGTCCGAGCCCCAGGCCTCGGAGGTCCAGGCCGAGTCGAAGCCCAGGGCTTCGGCCTGGCGCAGCAGCGCCATGGGCAGTTCGAGCTTCGCGCCCGAGTAACCGATCATCACGCCAAGTTTCACCTGCTTCTCCCGCTCTGGTGGTCCCGGGCGCCAGTGTAACCGCTAATCCCGGGCCGGCGGCCTGCCGCCGACCCGGGTCTGTGCTTCAGGGCAGGACCATGGCCGCGGCATCGGGGCCGGCATCGCGGCCGTCGCCGGGCCCGCGATAACCGCGTGCGCGCAGGGTGTCCAGGCGGGCCCGCTGCTCGTCGGTGAGCAGCGCGCGCATGTCCGCCAGCGTGCGCGTGGCCAGCAGCGCCATCTGCCCGGAAAGCTCACCAATGCGGGTGGTCACGGCAGCGGCGGCCGTGTCATCGAAGCGCTCCGATTGCACCAGTCCGCGCAGGGTCTCGCGCTCATCGTGCAGGGCGAACATGAGCTGCCGGATCTGCGGGAAGGCGGTATCCACGAGCTGCCCCATCGCAGCCCGCTGTTCGGCGCTGAGATCCAGCCGTTCGGCCATGCGCATGAGGGCCCGTGGCGATAGCGCACCGGCCAGGCCCGGCCCGTGACGGTCGCCGCCGGGGAAGGCCGGCGCGCTGGCGGTCAGGGCACACAGGACCAGGGCCATGAGCGCGTGGATGGCGCCCGGGCGGCGGGACGGACGACGGGCATGTCGACGGGACTCTGTGATGGTGGACATGGCATGTACCTCGATGTTTGTGTGTGATTGGCAGAGCGACAATAGCCGGCCTTGCCGGGCGCTGCGGTCATGGCCGGTAACACCGGTGTAAAGTTGGGTAAAGGCGCTGCCCGGCGGTGCCGATGGCGGTCACAATCAGCGCCCCCAAAGGCGTGAGCGGCGAAGGAGAGCAGCGCGGCGATGAGCAACGGCAAACCTGACAGCCCCGGCAGTGCCCGCCTGCTGCTGGTGGACGATGACGTGGGGCTGTGCGAACTGCTGTGCGAGTACCTTGGCGCGGAAGGCTTCCAGGTGAGCACCGTGCACGATGCCAGCGCCGCGCTTGAGCTGAGTGCGCAGGCGCCGTTCGACCTGGTGATCCTCGACGTGATGCTGCCCGGCGGCAACGGCTTCGATGTGCTGCGTGGGCTGCGCCAGCGCGGCGATGTGCCGGTGCTGATGCTCACGGCCCGCGGCGAGGATGTCGACCGCATCGTCGGGCTCGAGATCGGTGCCGACGATTATGTCCCCAAGCCCTGCAATCCGCGCGAGCTGGTCGCGCGCATCCGCGCGGTGCTGCGCCGGATCCGTGGCCCGGCGAGCGAGGCCGGCGAGGCCGCGCTTCGTATCGATGATCTCGAGATCCGCGGCGGCGAGCGCCTGGTGCTGCGCGCCGGCGAGGCCGTTGAACTCACCGCCACGGAGTTCAACGTGCTGGTGGTGCTCATCGGGCACGCCGGCCAGGTGGTCGGCAAGGAGGCCCTGTACGAGCAGGCACTGGGTCGCCCGCTGCAGGCCTACGATCGCAGCGTGGACATGCACGTGAGCCGGCTGCGGCGCAAGCTTGGCCCGGCCCCGGACGGTGGCGAGCGCATCAAGACCGTGCGCGGCAGCGGCTACCAGTTCCTGCGGCGGGGCTGAGCAGTGGGCCGGCTGTTCTGGAAGATTTTCGCCTGGTTCTGGCTGGCCAGCATCAGCGTATTCGTGGTCACCGCCTGGAGCACCGGGCAGCTGGTGCGCAGCATGCAGGCTGCGACCGCGGTAGAGCAGCAGGCGCTGGAACGCCAGGCCGAGGAGGCCGCCGCCGTGCTTGCGGGCGAGGGCCCGCGTGGCTTGTACCGCTGGATACGCCGGACGCGGCAGGCATCGACGGGAGAACGCCGGCTGCTGATCGTGCGCGCCGATGGCCAGCCTATGGGCGGGCCACCCCTGCCACCGCGCCTGGGCCGGATGCTGGCCGAAGCCGTGCGCGACGTGGATGCCGGCCGGCGCCCGGCCCTGCCGCTGGCGGCCGTGGGCAGCGCCCGGTCCGAGCCACTGTACCTGGCCGCCGCTGCCATTCCCGGTGGCCCGGACGGTCCGCGCCCGCTCACCGGCCACGGCCGCTACCCGGAGTTCGCGCTGCTGCGGCTGGGCATCGCGGTGCTGGTGAGTGGCCTGGGCTGCTTCCTGCTTGCCCGGCACATCACCCGTCCCATCGGCCGGCTGCGCGCGGCCACGCGCGCCATCACCCGCGGGGAACTGGATACGCGCATCGGCGACAGCCTGGGCGGCCGCCGCGACGAACTGGGTGAACTGGGCCGGGACTTCGACGCCATGGCAGCCCGCGTGCAGACGCTGCTGCAATCGCATCGTCAACTGCTGCGCGATGTATCGCACGAACTGCGCTCACCGCTCGCCCGACTGCAGGTGGCGCTCGGCATTGCCGGCCAGCGCGGCGGCGAGCGCATTGCCGGTGAACTGGCGCGCATCGAGTACGAATGCGAACAACTCGATGCACTGGTAGGCGAGCTGCTGAGCCTGGCCCGCATGGATGCCGAGGAAGCCTCGCAGGCCGCCACGCCGATTGACCTGCAGGCCATGCTCGAGGAACTGGTGGACGACGCCGGTTTCGAGGCGGAGGCCGGTGGGCGCCATGTCCGCCTGCAGGTGGCGCAGGCGCTGACCATCCATGGTGACGAGGTGCTGCTGCGGCGCGCCGTGGAGAACGTGGTCCGCAACGCCATTCGACATGCCGCCCCGGCCGGCCAGGTGAGCGTCCAGCTGGTCGCGGGTGACGCTGACGGCGGCGCGCTGATTCGCGTGCAAGACGATGGCCCGGGGCTGCCGGCCGACGCCCTGGAGCGTATCTTCGAACCCTTCGTGCGTGTGGGCGAGGCCCGCGACCGGGCCAGCGGCGGCCACGGCCTGGGCCAGGCCATCGCCCGCCGCGCCGTGCAGTTGCACGGCGGAACCATCAGCGCGGCCAACGCCGACGGCGGCGGCCTGGAAGTCGCCATCCACCTGCCGGCAGCGCCCCCCGCCAACGGCTGAACCCATCGGCCTGGCAGCGGCGCGGGCCCTCACGCGGTGACGCAGGCCGGACCATTGCCTGGGTAACCGCGCGCGGCTGCGCAACACCGGGAATTGGCAATACCACTGCCACACGGACCGCATCGAAGTCGAACAGGAAGCCGCGGCGCACGCAGCGGCCGATGCAGTGGTAGTAGGGGGGCGACGCAGACGAGCGTCTTGCGGGACAGGGTCATCCGTGACCTCCTCCTGGGCGGGGGGTGTGGTTGCTGGCGTCAGATCAGCGGGGTGAGGGCCGTGCTGCAATCAGTGGCTGTCCCCGACGGTGCCCCTCGGACCTTCTCCCTGCCGGGCGGCGGTTCAGTGGTTGACCACAACGCCGCTACTCACCAAGGATGTTTTGCATTACCGAGTTCAAGGCGACCTTGTCGCGGACGGACAGCCGCCCGAGACGTTTGACGATTTGATCTTTCTCCAGGGTGGCTATGAGCGGTTTGAGCACAGAGAGTTTGGCCAGCCCCTCAGCCTGCCAGTCTTGCACCAAGGCTTCGTCTGCGGCGAGTGGCTCCCGGACCTGACTGGTGATGGCCATCAGGATAACGTCCGGCCGGTCGAGATAGGCGGCGCTGTGGATGATGACTGCGGGCCGCCGCTTGGCTGTTTGCAGGTTCGTGAACGGAAAGCCCACGAGCACCACATCAGCGAACCTATAGCTCGTCATAGACGGCGTCTTCGTCGTTGTCCCAAACGCGGGCGAATGCCGCTGCGGAGGACTGCGCATAGTCCCGACGCCGGCACCGGTCCTGATCACGTTCGCGCAGGAAGTCGATAAAATCCTCAACCTCGGCCAACCGTTCGGGCGCGAGATGTTTGAGTTTCTCCTGGACTTGGTCGATTTTCGTGCTCATGCGCCTATCTCCTTCCGGCGTTGGTGCGGCAGGCCTGCCGGGTCTGGACGTTACGAAGCAGCCCGCCGACCACCCCCATGATCTGCTCATGCTCACCGGGCTCCAGCGGGGCTATGGTTCCCCGGCTGAACAGCATCCTCTGGTTCTGGGACATATTGGGAACCTCGAGTTCCTCGGCCAAATGGAGCTTTATGCCGGAGGCACCTGCGTCTCTCGGCCACCTCGATTGCCGGAATGATCCACCAGAGGCGCCAGCAGCCCGTTATTGCTGTGAAAGTACCAAATTTCTTGCCTGGTTCCGACCAGGACGACCCACTCCGCTTGCGCAGACCATGCTTCCGATCAAATAACCAAAAATAACCAGAGAAATAACCAGAAATAACCAGGACAGGCATTGACTGCCACCCGATATAGCCAATTCCAGAGAAATAACCAGGACAGGCATTGACTGCCAGCCCTTCGTCTGGAGCGATACCAGTGTCCTGCAGCAGGTGACGTACCGTGACGCCGTGCTCGGCGGCACAGTCAACGTCAACGGCGTGGAATTCGCTACCCAGCGCACGCCGCAGCCCGGCAGCGGCCCTGTCCCCGGCGCTAACGACGAGAGTTCGATCAGCGTCCTCAACTACGTCGAGCCTACGCAGGCCGATGGCGTGACACTGAGTCTGGACGCGCTCGGGGCAGATCTGTTCACTCGCTACACCGTGCCGGTCGGCGAGACCATAGACGGCACATTTGTTGCGAACGCCACAGTCGAGCTCCGACAGGCCACCATTCAGCTTGGTGGCCCGGGTCTACTCGATAGCGTTGCGCTCCCGGCGGCGACCGGGGCACTCGAGAACGCGTTTTTTTCGGTCAGCCTGGAGTTGCTGGCTACCTTCGATGGCGGCCTGCGGCAGACTTCCTTTGTCGACGGCACCGGCGGCGCTGGGGACTACAGCTTCAGCGTTACCCCGGTACCGCTGCCGCCGGCGGCCGTGCTGCTCGGCTCCGCGTTCGGTCTGCTCGGCGCCAGACGCCGTGCGGCCGTGTGCCCGCGCTGAGCACAACGACGCAGCGAACGCTGGGGTGCTGATGTAGACGGCGTCACTGCTGCGCTGTCGCCAACGGACGCACGACGCGCTGTTCCGGGGGACACAATCCTCACAAGAAAAGATAAATATCTAGGACAGGCATAGATTACCGGGCGACATAGCGGCGCTCGAGAAACAGGGCGAGAATCACGATAACCGGACCACGATACCCGGGGCAGCCATCGACTGCCCGCCGATATAGCCAATTCAGCTAACCCCGTGAATCGCCAACATGGTCCGGCGCTGTACCCGGCCTGAGCGCCCGCCTGCCCCCAAGGGCCACCGCCCAACACCACCGACACCACCGACACCGGCGAATCCCTGGTCTACATCCAGGGCACGGTGCGCTTCGAGCACCGCAAGCTCAGCAGCGGCGGCGCGGTGTACACGCACTACCTGCAGGCCGGTGGTCAGACGGTGGGCCTGTACGAGTCCACGGCCATCACCGGCGGCACGCCCGGGGCCAAGGGCTTCAAGTACCTGCACCGTGACCACCTGGG
>CAYGQN010000076.1:9231-13462 GCA_964351795.1 uncultured Gammaproteobacteria bacterium | reverse complement strand
GGTGCAGGTGGTATTGACCAGCAGCCGGACCCGGGGATGGCCGGCGACGGCTGCCTCCAGCTGCGCAGCAGCCTCGAAAGCTTCGCCGGCGGCATCCAGGCGCATCCATCCCGCTGCGCCGCCGGCCAGCGGATCGCGCTCGATCAGCAATACCTCGGCCCCGGCATCGGCCGCCGTCAGCGCCGCGGCCATGCCGGCCAGGCCGGCACCGATGACCGCCACATCGGCAAACTCGTAGCCCTTGCGCGCGTGGCTACGGCGCGTACTTTCACTCACGCGGCCAAGCCCGGCGAGCCGGCGAATCAGCGGCTCCCAGATCCGCCAGGCGCCACGCGGGCGATAAAAGGCCTGGTAGTAGAAGCCCACGGGCAGGAAACCACCCAGGTGATCCAGCAGGCGTGCGGCATCGAAGCGCAGGCTGCCGTAGACGTTCTGCGCCTCCACCCGCATGTCGGCCGCCAATGGCTCCAGGTCCGCGCGCACGTTCGGCTCGTCACCAACCTGGACCAGCGTGTTGGCGTCATGGCCGGCCATGGTCAGCACACCGCGCGGGCGATGGTATTTGAACGAGCGCGACAGCACCCGCTGCCCCCCGGCCATCAGCGCGCTGGCGATGCAGTCGCCCGCATAGCCGGTGAACGCTGCCCCGTTGAAGCGGAAGGCAAGCGGGCGGCTGCGATCGAGCAGTCGCCCGAAGGGCGGCGCGAGGCGCCGGGAACGCGCGCTCATGCATCCCCCCGGTCAAAGACCACGCGCTCACGAAACACCTCGCTGGCCGGGTAGGTCTTCACCACAGTGTCGCTGCGGGTGTCACGCTCGGCGATGAACCAGTAGGCGGACGGCACGTGCATCCACCATTCCCGCACCAGCCCGGGCAGGTTGTCTTCGATGAACAGGTACTCGGCCCAGTCACGATCGCTGCCCGTGCGCGGATCGGGCATGGCTTTCACCGGGCCGCCGCAGACGAACTCGCTGATGTTGCGCGGGCCGTTCAGCGGGCAGTGCAGGATCTTCATGCTCAGTGCCCCACCGAGGCGGCGCCGCGCTCGCCAACCTGGGCGAAGCGGTAGAAGCGCTCCAGCGCGAACGGCGCGATGATCGCCGGCGCACGGCCGGTGGCCACTGTCTCGGCCATGCGCTTGCCGGACACCGGCGTGGCCTTGAAGCCCCAGGTGCCCCAGCCGGCATCGATGAAATAGTTGCGCACCGGGGTCTCGCCCATCACGGGCGAGAAATCCGGCGTCATGTCGGCCAGGCCGGCCCACTGGCGCAGCAGTCGCATACGACCCACGAAGGGGAACAGCTCCAGCAGGTTGTCCATCATGTGTTCCTTGAAATCGGCCGTCGAGCGCGTGGCGTACAGCGAGTACGGATCCACGCTGGCCCCCATGACCAGCTCGCCCCGCGCCGACTGCGAGACATAAGCGTGCAGCGAACCGGAGACGATGATGGGGTCGAGGAAGGGCTTGACCGGTTCACTCACGCAGGCCTGCAGCGGTACGGTGCGGATCGGCAGGCGGAAGCCGGCCATGTGCGCCACGACCGAACTCATCCCGGCGGTCGCCTGCAGCACGCGATCGCAGGCAATGTCACCGCGCGTGGTCCGCACGCCGGTCACGCGGCCATCGCGAATATCGAAGCCGGTCACCTCGGTGCCGGGGTGGATCTCCACGCCGCGTTCGATGGCACCGCGGGCGTAGCCCCAGGCCACGGCATCGTGGCGGGCGATCGCCCCCGGCGGATGGTACAGCGCGCCGAGAATGGGATAGCGCACGTGCCGGCCCAGCTCCAGCTGCGGGCACAGCCGGGCGATTTCATCCGGGTACACCAGTCGCGAATCGACGCCCTCGTTGCGGTTGACCTCGGCGCGCCAGCGGGCGGTGTTCAGCGCACTGTCGGTGTGCGCCAGCGTCAGGTGGCCGCGCTCGGAGTACATGATGTTGATGCCCAGTTCATCGCTGAGGCCGGCGAACAGGCGACGTGACTCATCGTAGAAGCGCACGCCCTCCGGGGTCAGGTAGTTGGATCGGACAATGGCCGTGTTGCGGGCGGTATTGCCCCCGGCCAGCCAGCCCTTGTCCAGCACAGCAACATCCGTGATGCCATGGTGCCTGGCCAGGTAGTAGGCCGCCGCCAGGCCGTGCCCGCCCGCACCGACGATGACCACGTCGTAGCGAGGCCGCAGCGGCGGCGGGCGGTTGAAGGACTGCCGCAGGGGTGCTGCCGGACCCCGCAGGCGACGGCGGATGAGGTTCCAGGGCATGGATTCGTCGGCGGCTCAGCAATCCAGCGCGTTGGCGCGTTCCCAGTCGCTCAGGTGCGAGGTGTAGTCGAGCCACTCCTGCATCTTGAGCTTGATGAACGATGCGACGAACTCCGCACCCAGGCGCTCGCGCAGGACCTTGTTCTTCTCCAGCAGGCGCAGGGCGTCGTGCAGGGTGGCCGGCAGCTTCCTGGCCGAGCGGATCTTGTGGCCTTCCTCGAACATGTTGATGTGCACCGGTTTGCCCGGGTCGCGTTCGTTGTCGATACCGTCCAGGCCGGCGGCCAGCACCGCCGCCTGTGACAGGTAGGCGTTGGTGGAACCGTCCATCAGGCGCAGCTCGAAGCGGCCGTCATCGGGCACGCGGATCATGTGGGTGCGGTTGTTGCCCGAGTAGGTGACGGCATTGGGCGACCACGTGGCACCGGAGGCGGTGCGCGGCGCATTGATGCGCTTGTAGCTGTTCACCGTGGGATTGAAGATGGCGCACAGATCCGCGGCATGGGCCATGATGCCGCCGAGGAAATTGTAGGCCACGGGGGAAAGCCCGAGCTCGTCCTTGCTGTCCAGGAACAGGTTCTTGCGGCCGGACTTGTCCCACACCGAAACATGGGTATGACAGCCATTGCCGGTGAGGTTGGCGAAGGGCTTGGGCATGAAGGTCGCGCGGTAGCCGTGGTTCTCGGCAATCGTCTTGACCATGTACTTGAAGAACACGTGGCGGTCGGCGGTGACCAGCGCATCGGCGTAGTCCCAGTTCATCTCGAACTGGCCGTTGGCGTCCTCGTGATCATTCTGGTATGGGCCCCAGCCGAGGGTCTGCATGGCATCGCAGATTTCCCGGATGACCGGGAAGCGCCGCATCAACGCCTGCTGGTCGTAACAGGGCTTGGCCTGACGGTCGGCCGGGTCGGAGATGTCGGTGCCATCTTCATTGATGAGGAAATACTCGCACTCCACGCCGGTTTTCATGCGCAGGCCCGCCTTCTGGGCAATGGCGAGCTGGCGCTTGAGCACCACGCGCGGCGAGGCCTCGACCTCCTTGCCGTCCATCCACAGGTCCGAGGCGAGCCAGCCGATCTCGGGGTTCCATGGCAGCTGGATGAGGCTGGCCGGATCCGGCCGGCCGAACATGTCCGGGTCGGCCGGCGTCATGTCCAGCCAGGCCGCGAAGCCGGCGAAACCCGCACCATCGGCCTGCATGCCGGCGATGGCGCTGGCCGGGACCAGCTTGGCCCTCAGCGTCCCGAACAGGTCAACGAAGCTGACCAGGAAATACTTGATGCCCTTCTGCTTGGCGATTGCCGCGAGATCGGTGCCCATGCTGCTCTCCTGCGTGTAGTCGGATCAGGCGCGGTTGCGCGGTCCGGTGGCTGGTATGGCGTGCATGCCGCGGCTTGCGTTGCGGCTCATCCGGAACGGCCCGGGATCCAGTCGGTGCCGGCCAGCGGCACCTGCGCCATTGCGGACGCTTCCAGGGTCAGGGCCGCCAGGTCCTCGGTGTCGAGATTATGGACGTGGCTCTTGCCACAGGCGCGGGCCAGGGTCTGGGCTTCCAGCGTCAGCACCCGCAGGTAGTTGGCCAGGCGGCGACCGCCCATCAGCGGGTCGAAACGGGCTGCCAGGGCATCGTCCTGGGTGGATATGCCAGCCGGGTCGCGGCCTTCGTGCCAGTCATCGTAGTAGCCGGCCGAAGTGCCCAGGGCGCGGTATTCGGCTTCCAGTTCCGGGCTGTTGTCGCCAAGCGCGATCAGCGCGGCAATGCCGATGGACACCGCATCGGCGCCCATGGCCAGGGCCTTGGCGACGTCGGCACCGGTGCGGATCCCGCCCGAGACGATGAGCTGCACCTTGCGGTGCATGTCCATCTCCTGCAACGCCTGCACGGCCTGGCGCAGCGCCGGCAGCGTCGGGATACCCACGTGCTCGATGAACACGTCCTGGGTGGCCGCCGTCCCGCCCTGCATG
>CAYGQN010000076.1:0-9221 GCA_964351795.1 uncultured Gammaproteobacteria bacterium | reverse complement strand
GCATGCCATCGAGCACGATGACGTCGGCGCCCGCCTTCACGGCCAGCTTGACGTCGTAGTAGGTGCGCGAGGCACCGATCTTGATGTAGATCGGCTTTTCCCAGTCGGTGATTTCGCGCAGTTCCTGGATCTTGATTTCAAGATCGTCCGGGCCCGTCCAGTCGGGGTGACGGCAGGCACTGCGCTGGTCGATGCCTTCGGGCAGGTCGCGCATCTGCGCCACCCGCCGGCTGATCTTCTGGCCCATCAGCATGCCACCACCACCGGGCTTGGCGCCCTGGCCCACGACGATTTCGATGGCATCGGCGCGGCGCAGATCATCGGGGTTCATGCCGTAGCGCGAGGGCAGCAGCTGGTACACCAGCAGGTCGGAATGGCCGCGCTCCTCGGCCGTCATGCCACCGTCGCCGGTGGTGGTACTGGTACCGGCCTCGCTGGCGCCGCGGCCGAGGGCTTCCTTGGCCGGCGCCGACAAGGCACCGAAGCTCATGCCGGCAATGGTGATCGGGATTTTCAGCTGCAGGGGCTTCCTCGCGAAGCGGGTGCCCAGCGTCACGGCCGTGTCGCAGCGCTCGCGGTAACCCTCCAGCGGATAGCGCGACATGCTCGCGCCCAGGAAGACGAGATCATCGAAACCCGGCACGCTGCGCTTGGCGCCGAAACCGCGGATATCGTAGATGCCGGTGCGGGCCGCGCGCTGGATCTCGGCGATGACCGGGCGCGTGAAGGTGGCTGATTCGCGCAGGCGCGAATGCAGGTCCTGGGCGTCCTCGGGTGGCGGGTCGCGACGGTCAGTAGGCATCGGCGTTATCCACGTTGAAGTTGTACAACTGGCGGGCGGAACCGTACCGACGGAACTCCCCGGCATCGGCGCCGTTGATACCGGCGGCCACGAGCAGTTCCTCGAGTTCGCGCTTGTGCTTGTCCTTCATCTTCTTCTCGATGCAGTCGGCGCCGAGGCCCTGCACCACCCCGCGCACGTACAGCCGGGCCTCGTACAGGGAATCGCCCAGCGCCTCGCCGGCATCGCCGCAGACCACCAGGCGACCCTTCTGGGCCATGAACGCGCTCATGTGCCCCACCGAGCCCTGCACCACGATGTCCACGCCCTTCATGGAAATGCCGCAACGGGAACTGGCATTGCCCTCGATGATCAGCAGGCCGCCATGGGCGGTGGCACCGGCGTATTGCGAGGCGTTCCCGGTAACGCGGACAGTGCCCGACATCATGTTCTCGGCGACACCCGGCCCGCAGTTGCCACGAACGGTGACCGTGGCGTGCTTGTTCATGCCGGCGCAGTAGTAGCCCACGTGCCCCTCGATGCTCACCTGCAGCGGCGCGTCGATACCCACCGCCACGGCATGCATGCCATGCGGGTTGAGCACGCGCCAGGTGGTGGCTGCATCGCTGCTGCCGGGGGCATGCAGGGCGGCGTTGAGGTCGCGCAGGGGCTGCGTGGCAAGATCGAATTCCGGCATGGCGTCAGTGGCTCCAGCTGTAGATGCGCGCCGGCTCCGGCTCCCAGCATTCGGCGCTGTCGGCCCCGGGCAGCAATGCGATGGCGCGATACTCCGAGGCGATGGCCACCCAGGCGTCGGTTTCGGCAATCACTGCCGGCTTGCAGGCGATGGGATCGCGCAGCACGGCAAAGCCCTCGCGCGTGCCGACGGCGAAGGTGTAGAAGCCATCCAGTTCAACCAGCGCCCGCTCCAGCGCCTGCTCCAGCGTATCCCCCTCGCGCAGGCGCCAGGTGAGATAGCCGGCGGCCACTTCGCTGTCATTGTCGGTGGAGAAATGCACACCGCGCTTGCGCAGCATGTTGCGCAGGGTGAAGTGGTTGGACAGTGAACCGTTGTGCACCAGGCACAGATCCTCGCCGGTGGAGAACGGGTGCGAGTGCGCAGTGGTGACGGCGCTCTCGGTGGCCATGCGCGTGTGGCCGAGCGCATGCGAGCCCTGGAAACCGGCGACGTCGAAATGCGCGATGAGTTCACGCGGCAGGCCGGCCTGCTTGTAGATTTCGATGGCGTTGCCGGAACTGTTCACCCGCAGGCCGGGGTAGCCGGCACGCAGCCACGCCACCAGGGCCGCACTGTCGGCCTCTGCGCTGACAACACCATGGTTGCCGGTCACCCGGCAGCTGGCCGACGCGCCGGCCTCGGCCTGCAGCGCCGTGCGGAAGGCAGCCCAGTCGAAGCCGGCCTCCACGGCCAGCACCGTGAGCTTGCACCAGCCCGCGGCCAGCGGATCGCGGTAGATGGCGACACCTGCGCTGTCGGGGCCACGCTCGCTCATCGCCACCATCATCGGGGCGAGGTAGCGGCCAAGCTCGGCTTCGAATGCCCGCTCCTTGGCGAACAGACCGACTATCCCACACATGGACGGCGAACCTCGTTGATTTGCGCTGTTTTCCGCCGCGCCTGACTGCACAGAGCTTGTCCGGGCCTGCCGGGGCGCGTCTGGAACAGGCCGGCGACTGCAGCCTGGCCTGTTCTCATAGGGAAACAAATTATCCTACTGGGAATAAAACAGCAAGGCCCCGGGCGGGCAACGGCGGCCTATTCCTCGTTGCGTGCCCGCGAGAGCACGGCGATGAACTTCACCGGCAGCGCCACCAGTTCTTCCGGGCCGTGGGCCGCCTCGGCGTCGAAGAACAGCGAGTCCCCCGGGCGCAGGTGGTAGGTCTTCTTGCCGTGCCGGTAGCGCACCTGCCCCTCCAGCACGTACAGGAATTCCACCCCGGCATGCTGGAACAGCGGAAACACCTCCGACTCGTCGGTGAGCGTGATGAGGTAGGGCTCGACGTTGACCCGGCTCTGGATATTGTGGCCGAGCAGACGGTAGACATGGCCGGCCCGCGTGCCGAACCGCTCGATCTCCAGGCCCTCGCCGGCACGCACGTAAGAGCAGTCGCGTTGCTCCTCGTAGCGCCGGAAAAAAGCCGTCACCGGCACGTTCAGCGCCGCCGCGATGGCGCTCAGCGTGGCCAGCGAGGGCGAGGTCACGCCGCGCTCGATCTTCGAGAGCATGCCCGGTGACAGCCCGGACAGCTTGCTGACCTCGGTGATGGTCATGCGCAGCTGGTTGCGGAATTCGCGGATCTGGGTGCCAATCGCCTCTGCCAGGCGTTGCTCGTCACGTTCGCGGCCGGGGCCGGCATCCGGGGCGTCCTGGCGGCTCATGCCTGGCTGCCCGCGTTGTCGCGACGCCCGTCGTCACAGCGGGCAATCGCCGCCACACGGGCCCCGTTGACCATCAGCAGATCGGCCATGGACAACTCCAGTGTCTCGGTGCGCAGGCCCGAGCCGCAACGCACTACCGCGGCATCGCGCACCGCCGCGTCGATGATCACGCTGACATCCTCGCGCACCGGAAACGGCCCGACGCCACCGACCTGAAAGCCGAGCTCGCGTTCGACCGCCTCGGCGGGCAGCAACCGAAGGTCGCGTCGCGAGCAGCCCAGCAGCCCGGCCAGCGCGCGATAGTCGATTCGGGCGTGGTGGGGCACCGCGGCGAGCACGAAGCGCTCGCTGCCCTGCACGCGGAACACCACCGTCTTGAGCAGATGTTCGACGAGGTCCGCGGCCACCTCCAGGGCGTCGGCCACGCTCACCACCGGCGGATGCCGATGGCGGCGGCAGCGCTCGCCGAGCGGTGCCACCATCACTGCCACGCGCTCGGCGGCCGGTGCCGTATCAGCCATCCGCACGGATGCGACAGGTGACGCGCTCGGCGTGCATCCCGGCCTCGCTGACCGTGCGCAGGCCCGCGCCGGCGACCGGGGCGCCGGTGCCATCGCACCAGGACCACACGCTCGTGATGCCGTCGCTGCCGGTCTGCAGCATGCGTTCGCTGACGGTGAACGACGGCCGCCCGTCGCGGCCGCGCAGCTTCGCCACCAGCACACCGGAGTGCGCCGTGGATGCCGGCAAGCCGGCCCTCGGGATGCCGGCCGCGCAACCGTCATGCATCGCCTGGCCCGCGGCCACGGCTGGCTGGAGGCGCCGCGGATCACCGTGGGCGACGCTATCGCGGTGGGCATCGACTGTTTCGTTCAGGTCCATCGTGCCGGGCTCCGAAAGGCGAATGGCGACGTGCCAGTGTAGCGCCGCCGCGCAGTGGCGACGAGGCGCGTCCGCCGGGCGCGCCGCGCTGCATCAGTCCTCCGCCAGGCCCAGCAGGCGCGCGTAGACGCGGTGCGGCTCGGCGGCATTCATACCCTCGGGGGCGATGCTGATGTTGGTCGAGTCGAAGTACTCGTACCAGCCCGAGGCAGCGATGTTGCGCTCCAGGGCGTGTACGTCGGCCGCGGACTCGAGCCCGAACAGGCCGACGAAGCCTTCGTGCGGCGCGCGCGGCAGCGTGCTGTCCACCCGGCTCCAGCCGAGGGTCACCATGCCGGCCGCTCGGCCCGCGGCAATAGGCGAGTCGAGCGCGGCGAGCCACGCCTGCCTGGCCTGCTCATCAAGCGCCTCCCAACGCGCGTTGGGCTCCCAGAGAATCAGTAGTAGCTGCATGACATGCCTCGCTTGTAATCAGAAACGGAACCGCATCCAGGTCTGCACGATGGCAAACCCCTCGTCGTCGCCGAAGAACTGCTCGGCCGCACGGTCGGGCTTCGACCAGGCCATGCCGGCGTAGATGTAGATCCGCTCGCCACGGAAGTACTCCACGCCGGCGTTGATCTCATCGGCCCAGGCGCGTGAATCCAGCGGCACACCGAAGTAATTGCGTTCGGCCAGGTCGTGCCGGTACCAGTACACGGTCGCCGCGAGGTCGCGGCGCGGAAAGGTCCGCAGCTTCAGCATCTGCGTGACCTGGTTCTGGTTGAACAGGTGATATTCCCCGGCCACTTCACCCTGGTACCAGGTATCCCATGCACGCAGGTAGAAGCCGAAGAACATGGAGCGATAGCCCTCGTTGCGCGGCGTCTCCGGATCATCGCCGGAGAAGTAGGCGTAGCGGTAGGTGAGTACCGGCGCCCAGGCCAGCCCGCCCGGCAACTGCCAGGCCGCCTCCAGGTAACCGCCAAGGCCACGGTTGTCGACGCCGCCGCCATCGACATCCCTGCCCCGCTGCAGGATCAGCTCGCCGTACAGGGTGAGCGAGGGCATGGCGGGGAGCTTCACGTCCAGCGCCCGCAGGTTGAGCAGCTTCACGCCGTCGAAGTTGAAGGCGCTGCCCTCCAGCACCTGCAACACCATTGCGCCGAAACGCCCGCGCGGATGGTCGATGCTCTTGAGGTTGGCTCCCACGACACGCGCGTCGCCGAAATCATCATCGGCGCGAAGCCAGAATGCCTCCGCGGCGAGGCCGGGAGCGAGCGCGAGCTTGATGATGGCGCTGTTGCGCCAGGCATCGAAGGGCCCGACCCAGAAATTACCGTTGTCCGGGCCGGTATCGAAGTTGCCGTTGCCGATCACCAGGCCATCGCCGACGGTGTAGGTCTGCGCCCCCACCGATACGTCGATGCTGCCGTTGCGCCAGCCGAAGAAGGCATCCTCGGTTTCCACCGCCTTGCTGCCGGCGCGGGCGAACTGCCCGGACAGCTCGCCGTCGAGCTGGGTGGTTGCGCCGACCAGCGACACCCCGCCATAGAACTCCCCCGCGCCGAGCGCGCGACTGAGCGCCAGGCGTGGCTCCAGGGAGATCGCCAGCGCCGCGCGACGGGTCTCCCCGGGCGTGTCGATGGCGCCAAAGCCGTAGTTGATGCCCTCTGCCCACTGCAGGCCCAGGCGCATCTCCAGCGACGGGACCAGCGTCCAGCCGAGCCACTCGCGCGGTTCCAGGGCAGCCGCGGGCGCGGCCAGCAACGCCAGCACAGTGGCGACAAGCCGCATGCTTGCGCACTCGGTTCGCACCAGCAGGGCATCGCTGAACAGCCGCCCACCGCGCCGGCCAGGCATCAACACACCACTACCCCGCAGATCCGTTCCCCCGGGGGCTAATGTACACGGATGGCGTCGGATCCACGCCTGCGGCGGGCAAAAGAAACCCCGCCCGGCAAAGAAGGTGTTGGGGGACACGGGCGCCGGGCGGGGTGATGGTCAGGCGGGGATACGCACAGGACCGGGAATGATTCTGGCGCCGGAATATGACAGCCGTCTTGCGATGGGCGTGGGCCATGACCCGGGTGGACAACGACACGGTCCGGGGCCCTGCCGGCAGCTGCACCCCTGCCGCGGTGCCGTGCTATCGGGCTGGCGGGACGGCCAATGGCCTGCACGGAACCGGCGCTCGCACCCGGCCCATCCCCGGGGCATGACCGCAGACCGGGCGAACCAGGTCGGCACGGCGCCTGGATGCCAGCGTGGGCGCGGCGCCTCGGTGCCCTCGCCCGGGCGGCTGCACGCGGCTCAATGCGACGCGGTGCCAGTGCCGCTAGGGCCCATCCTCACCTTCGCGCCCGGCGCCATCGCCGAGCGACAGGTCGGACTCGTGCCCCGGTACCGAAGGCGTGCCGCCGGGCAGCTCGGGCCCTGGCTCCAGGGGCAGGTCGCCTACCGGGCCGAGCGCGGTCTCGTCGCGCTCGAACAGTGGCGGGCTTTCCATGTAGGCCCGCAGCAGGCGCGCCAGTTCGTGCAGCGACTGCACGTGGATGCGCTCATGGCCATGCGAGGCATCGAGGCCGAAACACACCAGCGCGGTGCGGATGTCGTTGCCGGCCGCCTCGGCCGCGGCGGCATCGCTGCGGTAGTAGTTGAACACGTCGCGACTGTGCTCGATGCCGTACTGCGCACAGAGATCGAGCATGTGCCGGTTGAGGTGCCAGTCGAAAGGCCCGCTGGAGTCCATCATGGCGATGGTCACGCCGTACTCGCAGGTGTTCTGCCCCGGCGCCACGGTGCCGTTGTCCACCGATACCATTTCCGCCACATCACCGGACAGCACATGCGAGGCACCCACGCCCACCTCCTCGGAAATGGTGAACAACAGGTGGCAGTCGACCGGCAGCACGACCCCGTCATCGACAATGGACTTGGCCGCCGCCATCACGCTGGCGACGCCGGCCTTGTCATCGAGATGACGGGAACTGACGAAGCCGTTCACGTTGAACTCCGCCTGGGTGTCGATGGCGATGTGATCACCGACCTCGATGCCGGTGTCGGCCAGGGTCTGGCCCTGGTCGAAGCGGAAATCCAGCCGGCACTCCAGCTGGTTCCAGGACACCGGCTGGGTATCGATTTCCTTGTTGAAGGTATGCCCCGAGGCCTTCAGCGGCAGCAGCGTGCCGCGATGCACCGGCCCGTGGGCGGAGTAGACACTCACCCGCGCCCCTTCGGCGAAGCGCGACGACCAGGTGCCGATGGGGGCGACCTGCAGGCGGTTGTTGGGCTTGAGGCCCTTGACCATGGCTCCGAGGGTGTCCACGTGCGAGGCAATGGCCCGATCGGGTTGCGAGCGGCGCCCGTCAAGATTGGCGCGGATGGCGCCCTTGCGGGTCAGCTCGTAGTCGATGCCGAGGGCTTCGAGCTCTTCGCGCATGTAGCCGACGATCTCATCGGTGCGGCCGGAGGGGCTCGGGATGGCCAGCAGGTCCTTGAGAATGCGGCACAGGTAGTTGAGGTCGATCTCCATGATGCGATGCTCGCCCGGGCTTGGCGCCGGGATTACGCGTGGGCGGTGCGCTCGGCGACTGCCGCATGTGTTTCCGGGAACAGCAGGTCGACGAACCGCTCCGCGGTGGGCTGCGGCTCGTGATTGGCAAGGCCGGGACGCTCGTTGGCTTCAATGATGACATATCCGGGCGCATCGGCGGCATCGACAATGAAGTCCAGCCCCACCACCGGGATGCGCAGGACTTCGGCAGCCTCGCGGGCGGCCTGTGCCAGGCCCTCGTGCAGCTCGCCGGTCACGTCCACCAGGGTACCTCCGGTGTGCAAGTTGGCGGTGTTGCGAACGGTGAGTACCTCGCCGGCATCCAGCACGCTGTCCATGTCGTAACCGGCATTGGCAACGCAGCGCCGGGTTTCGCCGTCCACCGGGATGCGGCTTTCACCATCGGTGGCCGCCGCCCGGCGCCGGCTGGCCTTGGCAATGAGCTCGCGGACGGTGTGTACGCCGTCCCCGGTGACGGCCGGCCGGGTGCGCCGCGCGGCGGCCACCACCTCGCCGTCGATGACGATGATGCGCAGTTCCTCGCCGCGCACGAACTGCTCGATGAGGACTTCTGTCTCATCGGCATGCGCTGCCTCCAGGGCTTCGTCGAGTTCATCCTCGGTCCGGATGTCCACGGAGATCCCCTGCCCCTGTTCGCCGGAGGCCGGCTTGACCACCACTGCGCCGTGCCGCGACAGGAACTCGTGCGGGTCCTGTTCGCGCGGGTCGATCTGCTCGGGGACGCGAACCCCGGCAGCACCCAGCAGCCGCGCGGTCAGGCGCTTGTCGGCGCAGCGGCTCATCGCCACGGCACTGGTCAGGTCGGACAGCGACTCCCGACAGGAGATGCTGCGCCCACCCAGGGTGAGCGTGAACAGGCCGGCGCGCGCATCCTCGACATCCACGCGGATGCCGCGACGCCGGGCCTCCTGCACGATGATGTCGGCGTACACGTTCAGGCCGTGCTCGGCAAGGGGCGGCACGTACAGCGCCTCGTTGAAGCTGTTCTTCAGTTTCACGCAGTAGGCCGGTATGCGCCGGAAGCCGAGCTTCTCGTACAGGGGAATGGCCTCGGCGTTGTCGTGCATCACCGACAGGTCCATGAACTGCCGCCCGGCCTCGAAGAAGCCACCGGCCAGGGCGAGGATGAGCTCGCGGCCGGTGCCGCTGGGCGCGACGTCGGCATCCACGGCCAGCGCCCACAGGCTGGAGCCCTCGTCCGGATCCCCGAAAGCCAGCCGATGGTCCACCCCCATCACCACCCCGACAATGCGCTGCTCGGGCTGTTCGACCTCGGCGACCAGCAGGCGCACCGGCCCGTCATCGGGCAGGCTGGCGCAGAAGCCCGGCCGCAGTTCGACCATGCCCCAGCGCTGGTAGATGCGATTGATGCCGGCCTCGTCGCTGCCCGTGGCGGGCCGGACGCGGACCGCACCGGCGGCGTGCTCGTCGTTGCTGAGACGATCGCGCAGCAGGCGGAAACTCAGCGAGGGGTCCAGGAATACTTCCTGCGGCGCGGCAGCCACCAGCACATGCGGGTCCCGCACGTACATGGCCAGGTCGCGCTCGCCGGCCTGTTCCTTGCGGAGATCGGCAAGCAGGCGGATCTGGTCCGGGTAGGT
>CAYGQN010000075.1:0-13532 GCA_964351795.1 uncultured Gammaproteobacteria bacterium | reverse complement strand
TGCGGTGCCTTGCCGCCGGTGGTGAGGGGGTTGATCTGCAGGCGGGGTGCGCCGGGGTGTTCCTGCCAGGGCATGGCGCGGGAGTCCGCCACGTGGGGCGGGTTGAAATCGGTCCCGTGGCTGGCCAGGTTGCCCTCGAAGGGGATGTAGTTGAAGCTCAGCGGGCCGGAACCCCACTCCAGGATGAGGCAGCCGAGTTCCGTTATCGCCTCAATGTTTGGCCCGTGGATGCTGCGGGGTGGCCGGTCCAGCAGGAAGCCCTCGCGGAAGTCCTGCAGCCGCCCGGCGGTGTCGGCCGGGCCCGTGTATTCCCGGTAGCAGACGTTGCCGAACAGGATGAACACGCCCTCGCGGGTGTTGCCATGATGATGCCGGGATGGCTTATCGAGGCTGAAGCCGGCCGGCAGGAAGGCCTGGCGCAGGTTCGCGCCGCTGCCTTCGTCAACGTACAGCGTGCGCGCCCGGGTGCCGGGGAACTGCGGGTGCCAGGGCTCCCAGTCCCTGGCGTCGAGGTCGACGATACGGTGTCCCATGCGCGACTCAGGCTCCTGTCGCAGGCAGATCAGGCTATCTCGAAACCGGCGTAACCCTGCGCGGCCACGTCGCTGCAGCGCTCGCGGTACACGTTGGCGCCTCCGGCATAGGCCAGGGTGCGCGGTTTGCCGCTGGCGGTGGTCGTGATGTGCCAGGACGGGGTGTGGATGGCCAGGGTCGCATTGCTCACGGCATCATGATGCTCCACCCATTCGTCCTGGGCCTGCAGACCGGGCTCGATGGAACGCTTGCCGTGGTCGCGGATAAAACCGATGCAATCGGTGATCCATTCCACCTGCTGCTGCGAACAGGTGGGCACGTTGCAGTAGGCCGCCGCGGGCGACATCGGTGCCATGGACATGAACATGTTGGGGTAGCCATGCACCTGCAGGCCGAGCAGGGTGCGCACCTCCTCGTCCCAGGTGTCCTTGAGGAGCCGGCCACCACGGCCGCGGATATCGATTCTCGTCAGCGCGCCGGTGCCGACCTCGAAGCCGGTGGCATAAATGAGCATGTCAAGCGCGTGTTCGCCGGCGCTGGTCCGCACGCCCGTTGCGGTGATGCACTCGATCGGCGTTTCAAGGGTATCCACCAGGGTGACGTTGGACTGGTTGAAGGCCTCGTAGTAGTTCGTTTCCAGCGGCACGCGCCGGGTGCCGAAACCGTAGTTGGCGGGCACGAGCTTGTCGGCGATGGCCGGATCATCGATCCGGGCCCGGATCTTCGCGCGCGCGAACTCCGAGAAGATGCCGTTGACCGCCTCCTCGGAAAACACCTCCGCAAACGAGCCCACCCAGAAGGCCAGGGAACCATCCGCCCACAGCCGTTCCATGATCTCGGTGCGCTCGGCGGCCGATACCTCGGCGAAAGCCCGCGGGTCGAAGTTGAAATCGAAGCCCGAGAAGGTTTCATTCACGGCCTTGCGGATCTGCGGATACCGCGCACGATAGTGGGCGCGGGCGGCATCATCGAAGGTCGGGTTGCGCATGGGAATGGTGTAATTGGGTGTGCGCTGGAACACCGTGAGATGCCCGACTTCCCCGGCGATGGTCTGGATCACCTGGATGCCGGTGGCGCCGGTGCCGATGATGCCCACACGCTTGCCGGCAAACACCGGGTCTTCGGCCGGCCAGCGCGCGGTGTGGTAGTACTCGCCCTGGAAATCATGTACGCCCGGGATATCCGGGTAGACCGGCTCGGTCAGGCCGCCGGTACCCATGATCATGAACTGCGTATCCAGCTGGTCGCCGTTCTCCAGGGTCACGAGCCAGCGCTGCGTGGTGTCGTTGAAATCCGCAGCCACCACGCGCGCGTTGAACCGGAAGTGGCTGCGCAGGTCGAATTTGTCCGCTACGAAATTCAGGTAGCGCTCGGTTTCCTCCTGCGCGGGGAAGCGTTCACTCCAGTCCCATTCCGCCAGCAGCTCGTCGGAGAACCAGAACTGGTAGACGTAGCTCGGGGAATCCGTGCGCGCCCCGGGATAGCGGTTCCAGTACCAGGTGCCACCGATACCGGCACCGGCTTCCACGCCGGCCACCGCCAAACCCATCTCCCGCAGGCGGTGGAGGGCATACAGGCCGGTAAAGCCGGCCCCCACCACCACGGCATCCACCGTTCTGCACTCGGCATTCGCATCACTCATTGCAATTCCCCCACCATCTTCGGAAAAATCTGTTCATCGGCTGTACCGGCATCGCTGACGCGGCACGGCGTGGTGCATTCATTCCAGCCCGCAGCACTGTCTGCGAGGCGGCGGTCCGGGTGGCCTGTTCCCGGGCCCGGCGCGCTGCGCCCCCCGGTGCGGGCTGTAGGCCTCGGGCCGGTGCGTTTTCGTGCTGTCGCTCAGGAACATAACACAGGCGGCGAGGCGCCTGAACGCAGCGGTTGAAGTCAGCCTGTGCGCTGTCGCGACAGCGGCACCACCGCTAGCATGAACGCCCTTGGGCGTTCATCCAGTCGCGCTCCAGGGCCTACCATCCCGAATGCCCGGCCTCGCGGCCGGCGCAGCAATGACGCTAGACTCCCGCCACATGCTTGGAACACGGGGGGCAGGCGTTCATGGCGACATTCGTACTCATTCACGGCGCATTCGGTGGCAGCTGGTCCTGGGACGGGGTGCGCGAGGCACTCATCGAAGGCGGGCACCGGGCCGTCTCGCCCGATCTGCCGGGCCAGGGCGAGGATCGCACGCCGCTGTCGGAGGTCACGCTGGACAGCTATGTGGACTGCGTAGTGAACACCATCGATGCCGAGGCCGGCCCGGTGCTGCTGGTGGGGCACAGCCTTGGGGGGATCTCGATCTCGCAGGCCGCGGAACGGCGGCCCGATGCCGTGCGCTGCCTGGTCTACGTGGCGGCCTTCCTGCTGCCCGACGGCAGCTCGCCGAAAGCGTTCTGGGAGGAGGCGGGTGTGCCTTCGCCGGTGATGGCCCACTGTGATGTCAGCGAGGACGGGATTGTCACCTATCACCCCGAGGCCATCGGGCCGGAGATCATGAACTGCGCGCCGCCGGCGGCGGTCGAGCGGGCGATGCGGCTGCAGCGCCCGATGGCGCGCCGGCCGCTGGGCCGACCATTGCAGCTCAGCGAGGCCGGCTTCGGCCGCGTTCCGCGCGTGTACATCGAATGCCTGCAGGACCGGGCCGTGCCCATCGCGTTCCAGCGGCGGATGGTCGAGCGGCTGCCCTGCCGCGAGGTCATCACGCTCGATACCGACCACGTCCCGCAGGCGTCCGCCCCGGGGGCGCTGGTTGCCGCGCTGGGGGACCTCGCCGCGCGCTATTGATCGGCCGCGCGGCCTGCAGGGCTCATGCCGGCGCCTGCGCGCCACCGGGGCGCCGTTGGATGCCGCGGTGGGTGCGGGCGCAGAGGCTGCGCCAGGCCGTGACCAGCACATCCGGGCCAAACAGGTTCTCGCGCCGGAAGCCATCGTCCACCGCGTAGAACTCGTCCATGGCTTCGCGGGCGAACATGTCTTCATTGTTGAACTTCCCGGTCACGAATTCCCGCCACAGGAAGCGGATCTCGTCGTCGAAATGCTTCTCGCCAATGGCGTCGGTGCGTTTCGTCGCCCAGGTGATCATGTAGCGATGGCGACGGGCGCTCACCGGCACGTACCACTCGAAGTGCACGATATGTGGCGCCGGGAACGGATCCACGCGCAGCACGCCGGGCATCCAGATCCCCACCTCGGGGATCATGCCCTGCATCACGTTGCGCTCGTCGGGCAGGTAGCGCGCAGCGATCTCCACGCCGGGCGTGACCTCGGTCTTCCACACGGGCTCGCCGGCGCCGCGCAGCAGGCGCACGCCGCAGGCACCGGGCGCCTCGCGCCGCGGGTTGACGATTTCCATGCCGCTGTCGACCGCGATGCGTGCGTCGCCAAGCACCGTCGGGACACGGAAGCCACGCACCAGCGGTGAGTTGCGGTGCAGGTAGGCGTGCGCCGGGTCGAAACCGTTCTCCGCCCCCAGGCGCCAGTTGCAGGCGACCTCCCGCGACCAGCCGTGTGGATGCACCAGCAGGTCATCGTCCAGGAAGCCCGGCGGCAGATCATGCTCGAGCGGCGGCGGCTCGATATCGCCGATGAACACGAACACCATGCCCTGGCGCTCCTGAACCGGATAGGTCTTCAGGCGCAGCCGGCCAATCAGGGTGCTGGTGGGGTCGGTGACAATGGAGGTCAGCTCGCCGCCGTCGAGATCGTAGGTGAAGCCGTGGTACCAGCAGGTGATGCTGCCGGCGCTGTAGCATTCGGGCCGGCGGGAGAAGGGCACGCCCTTGTGCACGCACTGGTCCTGGACCGCCAGCACGCGCCCGTTGACGCGGCGGAACAGGATGCGCTCGCCCAGCAGCACCTCGGTGCGCACCCGCGTGACGGGACTGCCGCTGGCATCGCTGACATCGGCCTCGTCCAGTTCCGCCCCGAAGAAGGCCGGGTACCAGTGGTTCCGGAAGCCGAGTTCGGCCTCGATGTAGTCTTCCCAAGCCGTACGGCGTTGCTGTTCGGCCATGCTGCTTTCCTCCCCATCATGCGCCTCGCGCCGAGTATACTGAAAAGCAATGGGCGCACAGCAGGACAGCCTGGCAGGGCGGCGGGAGCGACTGCGCGAGCGCATGGAGGATCACGCCCTGGAGGCGGTGCCTGCGGACCAGCGCCAGGGCGGTCTGCAGCTCGCCTGGACCACCACCGGCATCGTCTCGACCCTCATCCAGATGTTCTTCGGTGCGCTGGTGTGCTTCGTCGCCGGCCTGCCGCTGGCCCTGGCCTGCGCGGGCTGCGTGCTGCTGGTGGGTACGCTGACGGGGCTTGCGGTTGGTCACGTGAGTTTCCGTACCGGGCTGTCGAGTACGCTGCTCAGCCGCCAGCATGGCCTGGGCGTGAGCGGCTCGGCCCTTGCGTCAATCATCTATGCATTCATGATCATCGGCTTTCTCGCTCTCGAGAACGCGCTCATCTACCACGGCTGCCTGTTCTACTTCGGTCTCGAGGACACGCTGGCCAGCCGGGTCGGCATCTACGGCTTGTTGAGCATCGCCTGGATCGCGCTCACCGCGTTCGGTTTCCGGCTGGTAGCGCGCGTGTCATCGATCCTGCTGGTCGCCTTCCTCCTGGTGCTGGCCTGGATGCTGTACGGCATGTTCACGGCCAGCGGCATGCCGGTGGCGAAGCTGGTTGGCTTCGGCAGCCAGTTCCCGCCGGCAGCGCTGGCGGCCATGGGCATATCCACAACCGCCGACAAGGCGGTGTTCACCATCAACGTGCTGCTCGGTTCCGCCGGCGCGCTGTCGCTGCTGACCGCCGACGTGGGCCGCTATGCGCGCAGCACCCTGGATGTGGGCATCGCCACTTTCCTTGGCAACCTCATGCAGTCGGTGGTGATGATGAGCCTGGGCGGCATGGCGATGTATGCCGGCATGGACGCGATGGTCGGCTATTACATGGATACCGCCGGGCTGGATGCCGCTGCCGCGGCAAGGCGTGCCCTGCAGAGCCCGGACAGCGTTGCCGCCACGTTCATCGTGTTCGGCGGCCTTACCGGCACCGTGCTCATGCTGCTTGCCCAGTCGAAGGCGCAGGTGCTGAACACCTACAGCGCATCGCTGGCGCTGGCCAACCTGGCGGACGCCGCCGGCGGCTGGCGGCCGGGGCGGCTGAGCTTCGTGGTGCTGGCGAACATCATTGCGCTGCTGATGCTGTACGGGCGCATTCTGGCACTGGTCGAAGCCTGGATAACGCTGCTTGGCGTGGTCACGGCGGCGCTCGCCGGCGTCATCATTGCGGACTACTATCTCCGGCCGCGCGGCGACACCCCGGCCGCGCCGCCCCGCTTCCACCTGCCCGGTATCGCGGCGATCGTGCTGGCGACCGTCGGCGCGCACTACTGGCTTGTCGATCTGGTCCCCATCGAGTTTCTCAGCGCCATCGGGCTCTCGGCAGGCCTGTACTGGCTGCTCTGTCGTGCCAGCCGCCGGTTCGGCGGGGCGGCGATCCGTGCCACCGCGAAGCCCTCGTGATGCAAACCCGTGCAATCGGCGATGAACAGCATGGGCGGACCCCGGCGAAGCGCGGTTCACAACGGCTCGGGGGAGCAGGGCGCCGGCGGATCCGTCGCCGCGGATAATCCCGGGGGCGTGACGACGAAGCGGCAGCCTGCCGGGCGAGTCCACGCGGCTCGTCGCTGATGGGTGCCGGCGCCGGTCAGGCGGCCGGCTGTCGATCCACCAGAGGCGCGGTTTATACTGAATGCACGCTGCGACGAGCAGGCGTCACGCGTGCATCGCAGTGCGGGGCCCGCGGTCCCGCTCGGCGCGCGCCGGCAGGTTGGCGCGCCGCGTCTGCGGATAGGAACGCACGACCGGCGCCCGCCCGACTCGCCGCGGGCGTCTGGACGCTCGCGCCTGCGGCCGCTCCGACCGGGTTCGAGGGCGGCGGGGCGGCCGCGGTCCGCGCTCGCCGAGGCAAGCCAGCGGAGAGGACGCAAATGGAGCAACCACCGGAGAACGCGATGGGGATCCTGCGGAGTGACGAGGCCTCTTACCCCTTCCACGTCCCGCTCCCGCCCGCGCCCCGTTCGATGACCGACCCAGTCCGGCGCGTCCACGCGGTGGGCCGCCCGGTTGGCTTCGGCGGGCTGGCCTCCGGCAACGAACCGTGCTTCCTCCGCCTGCTGATCGAGGCGGGGATCGCCTCGTTCTCGATCAGCCCGGACAGCTTCCTCGACGCGAGGCGCGAGATCACGGCCGCCGAGGGCATCGGCCGGTCCTGACCCCGCTGCTTCGCTGCGCCCCCCGCCCATGCACGCCTCGGACAGCCTCTCCCTCGTCGTCCTCGGACTGTTGCTGCTCGGGGGCTACGTCGCGCACGCGGCCGCCGATCGCGCCTCCATCCCGAAAGTCACGATCCTGCTGGTCGCCGGCGCGGTCAGCGGGCCGGCCGGCCTGGACCTCGTGCCCGACCCCGTCCGCGACTGGTTCCCGTTCGTATCGCAGCTCGCCCTGGCGATGGTCGCCTTCCTGCTCGGCGAGAGCTTCGCCGGCAAGCACCTCGCCCAGACCGGTCGCACCGCCTTCGCCGTGTCCGTCGCCAAGGCGCTGCTTGCGGCCGTGCTCGTCATGCTCGCCGTGCGTACTGCGGGCGGATCCTGGCCCCTCGCCCTGCTGCTGGCGGGCATCGCGCCGGCAACGGCACCCGCGGCCATCTTCGAGACGGTGCGGGAGGTGCGCGCGGCGGGCCCGCTGACCGACACGTTGCTCGAGGTGGTTGCCATTGACGACGCCTGGGGCATTGTGCTGGTCAGCGTGCTGCTCGTCGCCGCGGGCGGGATCGCCGGTGGCGACGTCTCGGCCGCCGAGCAGGTCAAGGACGGCCTGTGGCAGGTCGGTGGCGCCCTCGGCCTCGGCGCCCTGCTCGCCCTGCCGATGGCCTGGGTGACGGGGCGCGTGCGCGGTGGCGAGGCCACGCTGGTGGAGGCCGGCGGGTTCGTGTTCCTGTGCGCCGGCCTGGCGGGGATGCTCGGCGTCTCCTACCTGCTCGCGACAATGACACTGGGCGCGACGCTCGCCAACAAGAGCGCCGACGCCCGCCGTCCCTTTCACGCGATCGAACGCGTTCGCGAGCCCTTTCTGGCCGTGTTCTTCATTCTTGCCGGGCTCGAGCTGGACCTCGGTGCATTGACCACGCTCGGCGGTGTCGGGATGGCCTACGTGGTCGCCCGCCCGCTCGGTTTCTTCGCGGGCACCTGGCTCGCCGCGCGCGCGGTCGACGCCGAGGACACCGTGCGCCGTCACCTGGGCTGGTGCCTCCTGCCCCAGGCCGGCGTCGCGCTCGGCCTCGCGCTGCACGCTGAGCAGCGCCTGCCCCAGCTCCAGGGCACCCTGCTGCCGCTCGTGGTAGCGACGACCGTCCTGTTCGAACTCGCGGGCCCGATCGTCGTCCGACTCCAGCTCGCCGCGGCCGGCGAGGCTGGCCGCGGCCCGGAGGAGGACTAGTTTTCCGGAGCAGCAGGGATGCCTGTTTCCAGGCGGTCGCATCGCCCGGCAGCTTGGCAACGCGCGGCCTCGAGCGCACCTCGAATCGCCCGGACTGGCGGCACAGGGACTGTTCCGCGAACGCTCCTCGGGGCCAGTGGTGTCGGCGGGCACGGCGCGGCCCGGCAGCGCGCGCCCGTCGGTGCCGGCATCCCGAGTCGCGGGCCCCTTGAAACCGGCTACACGAACGACGGTGGTTTCCTGCGGCCTGATGCCAGGCCCCGAGGGCGGCCGTGCCGGGCGCGCCGAGCGACGCGTACCCGAAGCAGGCACGGTGTTTGCTGCATGAGGCGAACATGCTCAACACAGGAGGCAAGCGATGCAACCTATCAACCGCCGGGACCTGGAGCGCATGAACGACGCGGGAGATCGCGATTTTGTTCTCATCAACGTCCTGTCGCCGGAGGCGTTCAACCAGCAGCACATCCGCACATCCATCAATGTGCCGCAGGAGTCGCAGGATTTCGAGGACACGGTTGCCCTGGTTGCGGGCGGCAAGGACCGGGACATCGTGGTCTATTGCAAGAATCACCAGTGCAATGCCTCGACCAGGGCTGCGGAAAAACTCGAAGACGCCGGCTTCAGCAGCGTCTTCGATTACGAAGGCGGAACCGAGGACTGGATGAAAAACCACTGAGCCCGTGCATTTGAAAAATCCGCACGACAGCATGTAAAAGTTTCACAGAAGGAGGAAGGAAAATGAGTGTTGCGAAAACCATCGAAGTCTCCGCGGATTCCAGGGAAGGATTCGATGCGGCAATCCGGGAGGGCGTGGCGAAGGCCACCGACAGCGTCGAGAACGTCAGCCGGGTATGGATCAAGGACCAGATCGCCCTGATCGAGAACGGCAAGGTCGAAACCTACCGCGTCCACATGAACGTGACCTTCGCCGTGAACTAGATGGTGCTATCGGCACCTTCGCCACGGGCTGCGCTTCGAGCGCCCCGCGCTTTGTCTTGTGGTTTGCCGCAAGGACCGACAGGGCCCGTCATGGCCCGGCAGGACAGGGCGTCTGCCGATGGCACGGAGTAAGTGCTCCCTGCCGGCTGCGCCGCGCGCAGATGCACTGGCAGCAGACCCGGCGCACGCCTGCGGCCGCTGGTGCTGCGCCGGGTTTTCGTGGCTGGTACGTCACTTGCAGTGCTGATGGGTATTCGCGGTTGCGCCATGGGCATCGGCCCGGGCAAGCCGCGTCGATGAGGGCCCGGATACCGACACAGGAGGATGCATGCTGCTCGAGAAGATCAAGACACCCGGCCTGGCGCACCTGTCGTACCTGGTCGGATCCGCCGGCCGTGCCGCGGTGATCGATCCACGCCGCGACTGTGACGTCTACATCGAGCGCGCGCGTGCCGCGGGGCTCGAGATCACGCACGTCTTCGAGACCCACCGGAATGAGGATCTCGTGTCCGGCGCCGCCATTCTCGCCGACAGGACCGGTGCCGGCGTCTGGCACGGCCCCAATCCGGCCGCGCCGGTGGCCTACGCGCAGACCGCGCGCGAGGGCGATCGCTTCGATATCGGGCAGCTGGCCATCGAGGTGCTGGAGACGCCCGGCCATACCGACGACCACCTCGCGTTCGTGCTGCATGACACGGCCTACGCGGCCGGGCCGGTCGGCGTCTTTACCGGCGACGCCCTGTTCGGCGGCGACGTCGGGCGGGCCGATTTCTATCCCGAGCGCGCGGAGGAGGTCGCGGGCCTGCTGTTCGATTCCCTGCAGAAGATTCTCGCCGTGGGGGACCAGGCGAGCATCTTTCCGGCACACGGTGCCGGTTCGGTGTGCGGTTCCGGCATGGCCAAGCGCGAGTTCTCCACCGTCGGCCACGAGCGCCACAACAATCCACGGCTCCAGCTGACCGACCGCGAGGCATTCATCCGCGCCAAGCTGGCCGAGCACCATTACCAGCCGCCCTACTTCCGGATCATGGAGCGACTCAACCTCGAGGGCGCCGGCGAGACGCCCCGGGTATCGGGGCCGCGCAACCTCTCCCTTGAGGCGCTCGAGGATGCCGGCCTCGACCATGTCGTCGATGTGCGCGAACCCCTGGCATACGCCGCCGGTCACCTGCGCGGGTCCATGAACCTGCCGGTCGACATGATCTCCGCCTTCGCGGGCTGGTTCCTCGACGAAGACGATCGCATCGCCCTGGTTGGTGCCGATACCGGCCAACTGGAAGCGGCCACAGTTCACCTCGCACGCATCGGTCTCGACGGCGTTGTCGGGGGCTACGTGGGCGTCGTGCCTGCCGCGGCGGTCGGTGTGCCGATGCGCTCGATACCGATGGTCGGGACCGCGGCGATCGAACGCCGACTCGCGCAGCCCGCCACCGACTGGGACCTTCTCGACGTGCGCGCCATCGACGAGCGCGCGGAAGCCGCCATCCACGGCTCCGCTCACATTTACGTGGGACATCTGAACGAGCGCTGGCGAACGCTTGACCCCAGCCGCCATTACACACTCATGTGCGCAAGCGGGATGCGGGCCACCATCGCAGCCAGCTGGCTGGCCCGCCACGGCTTCGAGAAACTCGACGTCTATCTCGGCTCCATGGGCGCATGGCAGGCGAAAGGCGAATCCGCAGCGGCATGAAACCCGGGGCGGACCAATCGAGGAGCCGGCCGCCGCGAGCCCCGGGGCAGTCCAGCGAGGGCGGACCAATCGAGGTGCCGGCCGGTTGATGATCGCGGCGGCCGTGGGCGTTCGCCGTGCAATGTCCGGCCCCCGCTGAAGGGCCGCAGCAGCCAGGGCATTCCGACGGAGCGTTGCCAACGCCTCCCGCAAGCGTTCGGCGTACCCCGACCGCAGACCGGCACGAGGAAGGGGCGCGCAGTGATGCGCCCCGATTGTCCTTCCCGGGCCCTGGCATGAATCATCAGTTCCGGCACGCGGTTCGCCTGCTGCCCGCACCCGGACGATGCGGTCGTCCCGGGGCATGCTTGAAGGTCTGTGATTGCCGCAACGGAGCAGCACGCAGCATGCCGGAGACCTACCGGTTTGCGCGCGCCAGGGAGGTGCAGTGGCGCTTCAGTTGCTGATACTCGGGATTGTCGTGGGGTCGAACAACTTCGCCACGACACTCGCGCTCGGATCCCTTGGCCAGGCCGATCGCCGCTGGCGGATTCTCATGGTGTTCGCGGTCTTCGAGTTCGGCGTTCCGCTTCTCGGGCTTGCGCTCGGCCGTCAACTATCCGGCCGGCTCGCCGAGCAGGGCACGTGGCTCGGGCCGCTGCTGATCGCCGGGCTGGGGCTGTGGACGCTGCTCATCTCTGCCCGACGCACGCCCGATGCCGTACAGCTTGGTCGGTGGCTATCGAGCTGGCGTGGCTTGATCGTGCTTTCGGCAGGCCTGAGCCTGGACAATCTCGTGGTCGGCTTCGGCCTCGGCCTTGGTCACCTGCCGGTTCTGGTCACCGCGACGGTGATCATGCTGTGTTCGGTCGGCTTCGCCTGGACCGGTCTTCATCTTGGCGCAATGGGTCGCCGCGACTTCGAGACTCCGGCCGAGGCAACATCGGGTCTGTTGCTCCTCCTGGTCGCATGGATGCTCTGGGCGGGCTGGCTGTAATGCGGTGGCTCACGTCCCCGCAGCCGAGGTGCATGGTTGCCGGATGAGCACATTCGACCCGTGCTGGTCCGAGGCGGTACGCCGCGCCGGTACGCCTGTGTGCGTGGCCGGCGAAAGCGAGTGCTTGGACGCCGGCCAGGGAATCTTTTCAAACCGCCGTGCAAGCGGTGCAACGGCGGGCGCCGGACGTGCCCGGCCGGCAATCGGGCCGCCCACGTGGCGGCGGGCCCCGATGGGCCGTCGTGCGCCGTCTGAATGTGCCATGCCCTCACATGGCATGTCGTTTGCAGCCTTCTCATCAGAATCTTGAGCCGCGGTTGCGATGGCGGGAACATCAGCGTCGGGAGGGACTACGGTGGCCATGACGCCGACGCCGGCAACCGGATGGCAGGGGACAAGATGACCGGCTCCGACAAAGCAGAGGGCTGCGGCCGGAACGAAAGGGATCCCTGCGGTGAAGCTCGCCAGGCGACGCCGGAACGCATTACCAGGCGCATCGTGTCGTCAGGTGCGTTCGATCGGGAAGGCTTCCGCAGCCATGGCGGTGCGTTGGCCGGGGATCTGTGTGAAGCCGGGGTACGGTCGGTGCAACCGCCGGGGTAGGACATGAGCACGAAGGAATACGAGAAGAAGCGCAACCTGGCCCGATCGTGCGAACCCGGCGGCAACAAGGGTGGCGACGGCAGGGGAAAGCCGGTCTTCGTCATCCAGCAGCATGACGCATCGACGATGCACTACGACTTCCGTCTTGAAGCGGATGGCCTGCTCAAGTCCTGGGCGGTGCCGAAAGGGCTGTCGACCGACCCGCGGGACAAGCGCCTCGCCATCCGCACCGAGGACCATCCGCTCGAATACGCGGATTTCGAAGGCGTTATTCCCGAGGGCGAGTACGGGGCGGGCACGGTCATCGTCTGGGATCGCGGTTCGTTCAAGAACCTGACGGAGAAAGCGGGCAGGGAAGTCCCGCTCGACGCCGCGCTGGAGCATGGCCATATCGTGGTCAGCCTGGCCGGCAGGAAGCTGGCCGGCGGCTATGCGCTGCAGCGGATCGACAACGGAGAGGGCGAGCAGTGGCTGATCATCAAGCTTGATGATGACGAGGCGGATGCCCGCCGGAATCCTGTCTCCACCGAACCGGAGTCCGTCAAGAGCGGCAAGACCGTGGAGCAGGTTGCCCGCGACCACGAGGAGGATGCCTGATGGATTCGCCCGACGTGCCGGACCTCCCGGTAGATGCTGTGCCTGACGATCAAAAGGACGCGCTCGAGAAAGCCGCGCAGCCGGACTGGCTGCAGCCGATGCTTGCAACGCTGACCGACAGGCGATTCTCGGACCCGGAATGGATCTACGAGCGCAAGCTGGACGGCGAACGGATCCTTGCCTGGCGCAAAGCCGGACAGGTCCGGCTGATGACGCGGAACCGGAAGAAGGTAAATGCCAACTATCCGGAGATCGTCGAGGCCCTGGAGCGACAGGAAGGTAGCTTCATTGTCGATGGCGAGATCGTTGCCTTCGACGGCAGGGTGTCGAGTTTTTCACGCCTGCAGCAGCGCATGCAGATCAGCGACCCGGACGAGGCCAGCGCCACCGGCGTTGCCGTGTACCTGTACCTGTTCGACATCGTCTTCCTCAACGGCTATCGCCTCGAAGCGCTGCCGCTGCGCATACGCAAGAAAGTGCTGAAAGCCGCATTGAGCTTCTTCGATCCCCTGCGTTTTACGGCACATCGCAATGAGGATGGCGAGCGCTATTTCAGGGAGGCGTGCCGAAAGCACTGGGAAGGTGTTATCGCGAAGGACGCGACCGGGCAATACGTCCATTCCCGGTCCCGTTCCTGGCTCAAGTTCAAGTGCAGCAACAGCCAGGAACTGGTGATTGGTGGCTTCACGGCCCCGCGGGG
>CAYGQN010000074.1:5850-13561 GCA_964351795.1 uncultured Gammaproteobacteria bacterium | reverse complement strand
CGCGGTCCAGGCCGATGCCCACCAGTACCTCCGCGTGTCGGCTGAAGCGGTGGTCCGTCTCGATGCACAGGCCGTCGTAGGCCAGGTCGCGTACCTGCGCGGCGAAGGGCACGAGGGCGATCCGCTTGCCGTCCACATTGCGGATCTCGGCCGGCATGAGGGCGACGATCCGCGGACTGCGGCGGCTTTCCACAATCGGTACCGCGGCACCCGCCTCTCCGTGGATGGACTGCAGCGAATAGATCGCGATGGGCGCGAGCTTGCCCTTCACCTTCACCCGGGTATAGCGAGAGGCGGCAACCTCTGTGCGCAGCCTGGTGTGGATCCCGTCGCCGAGCAGCACCTGGCCCCGCAGCGCATAACCGAGAATCCGCGAAGCCACGTTCACGGTGTCGCCAATGGCCGTGAATTCGTAGTAGCCGCCGCCGCCGAAGGAGCCGACCATCGCCTGGCCGTAGTTCAGGCTGATTCCCGCATACAGCCTGGGCAGCTCACTCGGCGCGGCGTGCGCGTTGAGCTCCGCCAGGCGCTGTTGCATGGCAATGGCGCACCTGGCCGCCTGCAGCGCGCTGTCAGCGGCCAGCTCGGGGATCCCGAACAGGGCCAGGATCGCGTCGCCCATGAACTTGTCCACATAGCCGCCATGGGCGGCGATGATGTGGGCCATTTCCGTCAGGAAGGCGTTCAGGGAGCGGGCCAGCTGCGCCGGCGGATACGCCTCCGTCAGCGCGGTGAAACCGCGGATGTCGATGAGCAGTACAGCGACATCGCGGTCGATAATCGGGTCCGGATCGTCGTGATACTCACGCAGCAGACCGGCCAGCCTGGTCTTCAGTGCGAGCGCCCGGGCCTCGTCGTCCTCGGCCTCGGTCAATGCGCTGATCGCATTCATCAGCGCCTGCTTTCTCGGGCTGGACATCGTCTGCCTCCCCGTCGCGCTGGAAATGGACCCGCGACGTGCGCCGGAGCTGTCACCAACCAGCGTAGCAGGCTGTAGCGAGTGGCGTTGACGCTGCGTGCAAGGCGCCGGGAATCAGCCGCAAGCGCGGCGGTACTGCGGGAAGCGGCGCTGGTGCCGCAGTGCGGCTCAGGACGCGCTGATGGCGTCCGGCAGGGTGTCGTCGGGCAGGCCCAGGGCGTTGCGCACCTGGTCCAGCATCTCGCGTACCGGCGGGTCGAGGCTGTCGTCGGCGCCGGCCACGTAGGCCACCAGCTCCAGGGCCTCGCGGCGGGCCTGCACGTCGTCGAGCAGCAGCGTGAGGGTGGCGATGGCCACGTCGGGTACCAGGTCTACGATGACGGATTGTTCGTGGATGATGCGGTTGCGGTCGCTGTCGCCCAGGTGGGCGAACTGCGGCCGGTTGCGAAGCACCTCGTCGGCGCGCTCCAGGGCACCCTGGCGAATCGCGCCGCGCGCCTTGCCCAGCAGGATGAAAATCCGCACCACGCCCTCGGTAAAACCGCCTTCGCCGACGCGGCCGAGGATGAGCTGCACCTGCGGCAGGCGATGGATGTCGAACTCGGCCAGGTTGCGCTCGTAGGCGCGGTCGGTCTCCCCCAGGGCCAGCATGAGCGGTGAGCCGTACACCGCCGTGAAGCCCAGCTCCAGCCAGGCGTCGGTGGTCGCGCGCCACTGCGCCCAGACCGATTCCACCGTGTCGGCGGCCAGGCGCTCCAGGGCGGTGAAGGGGTTGCCCTCGGTGGCCGGATGCCGCTGCTCGCGCACGCGCCCGGCGGCGGCCTCCACACCGGACATGGCCGGGTTGTCGTCGCTCAGCAGGCTGCGTCGCAGGCGCAGCGGATGCGCCTTGACCGTGTGCGCGGCCAGCGCCGGGTTGACCATGCTGCGCAGCCAGGGCCGGAAGGCGATGTCGTAGGTCTCGCCGGCGATGCGCGAGAACTTCGACACGGCGGCGAACATCTCCTCGTCCTCGCGGCCGTCATCGATGGCCAGGATGTCCTCGATCTCGCGCGCCTGGAAAGACACGGTGTACACCGCGTCCATGCCCTCGCCCTGCTTGTCCTCCAGCACCATCTCGTACAGCCCCGGGGAGAGCGCCTCCACCGCCTTCAGCGTCGAGACGATGTGCCGGTGCTGCTTCTGCGCCACGCGTGAGGACACGAAGATCCCCAGGTGCCCCACCTCCTCGTGCAGCAGGTAGACGATGCGCTGGCCGCAAGCCTTGATCTCGTGGGTGTCGCGGTAGGTGTCGGCAATCCAGTTCAGCGCCTGCTGCGGCGGGGTGATGTTGTCGCCATGCGAGGCGAACACGATGATGGGCGCGCGCACGTGGCGCAGGCTCACGTAGGTGTGCGGGTCGAGCATCACGCCGCCGCGCGCCAGCCGGTTGCCGATGAACAGGTTCTCGACAATCCAGCGGATCTCGTCGGTATTCATGGTGTAGAAACCGCTCCACCAGCGGTCGAAATCCAGGAAGCGCTGCACGCCGCCGTCGACGTTGCGCCACAGGTCGTAGTATTTCCGGAACCAGGTGTTGCCGGGGTTGAGCATCTCGAAGTTCAGCACCAGGTTGGCGCCGTCGAAGCGCCCGGCGTTGAGGTCGCTCATCAGCACCGCCGGCAGCACGCCACCGGCCAGGCCGCCGAAGTAGCGCATGGGGTTGTCGCCCTGCAGGCCGGCCCAGTAGCTCATCGGCGCGCCGTTCAGCACCACCGGCCCGGTGAGGTCGGGGTTGGAGGCACTGAGCAGCATGGTGGACCAGCCGCCCTGGCAGTTGCCGATGACCACCGGTCGCGAGGCGCGCGGATGGCGCTCGCGCACGGCGCGGATGAAATCCGCCTCGGCCGCGCACACGTCGGCAATGCTCTGCCCCGGTACCGGGTCGGGGAAGAAGATGACGAAGTACACCGGGTGGCCGGCATGCATGGCCACGCCGACCTGGCTGTCGTTCTTGGAGCCGCCGATACCGGCACCGTGGCCGGCGCGCGGGTCGATGATGATGTAGGGGCGGCGGTCCGGCTCCGCCGGCGGCGCATCGGCGGTCGGCGTGATGCGCACGAGCGCGTAGTTGACGGCGCGTTTCAGGCGGCGGCCGTCGATCACCATCTCGTAGTCGTACACCAGCACCGGCGGCGAGCCGCTGTCGGCGTGCTCGCGCTGCAGGTTGCCGGCGCGGCGCAAGGCGTCCAGGAACAGCACGGCGCGCTCGGCACTGTCGGTGACGTACTCGGTGAGGGCTCCGGCGAGGGTGGCCGGGTCGGCGGCGGCGGCCTGCACCTCCATCAGGCGTTCGGTGATCTGCGCCAGCGCCTGTGCCTGGCGGCTCGCCAGCTGCTCGCTGTGATGCATGGCCAGCGCGGCCAGGCTGGCGCGCGTGCGCTGGCCGCGCTCGGCCGCGCGGGCCGCTTCGCGGGCAATGTATTCGGTGCCGTAGGCGGGGATTTCGCTCATGCTCGCGGGCCTCCTGGGCGGCATCGGCCGTCGGCGTCAAAGCACCGAGTCTGAGCGCTGCCATCCGCGTTCGCAACAAGCCGGCCGCGGCCCGTCGCCCCCTGGTCGCGCCGCGGGGGGGCTGCTTCCCGGCCCCTGCGCCGACGCGTAACCCCGGGACCGTTGGTGGTGCCGGCAGCGCGGCCGGGCGGTCTGCTGTCGCCGGCCCGCGGCCGACCGGGATGCCGGAGCAGTGCGGGCAGCGGCGGCCTCAGTCGTTGGCGGCGCGGCGGTTGTCGGCCGGGGCGTGGGCGGCGGCGCGCAGCTCGGCCAGTTCCTCCTCGACCTTGTTCAGGTGGTCGAGCACGGAATCCAGTGCCTGGGCGACCGGGTCGGGCATGTCCTGGCTGGTGCCGTAGGCCTCGAAGCCGATCTTCTGCGCCATGGCGGCGCGGGCCTTCTGCTTGGCATCGGGTTCGCCGACGATCCGGCCGGGGATGCCAACCACGGTGGCGCCTTCGGGGACGTCCTTGACCACCACGGCATTGGAGCCCACCCGGGCGCCCACGTGCAGGGTGATGGGGCCGAGCACCTTGGCCCCGGCGCCCACCACGACGTTGTCCTCCAGGGTGGGGTGGCGCTTGCCCTTCTCCCAGCTGGTGCCGCCCAGCGTGACGCCATGGTAGAGCGTGCAATCGTCGCCGATTTCGGACGTCTCGCCGATCACCACGCCCATGCCGTGGTCGATGAACAGCCGCCGGCCGATGACCGCACCGGGGTGGATCTCGATGCCGGTGAGAAAGCGCGCCAGGTGCGAGCCCAGCCGCGCCAGCCATTTCAGCCCCAGCGACCACAGCCAGTGGTTGAGCCGGTGCAGCAGGATGGCGTGCACGCCCGGGTAGGCGGTGAGTATCTCGAGCCGGTGCCGCGCCGCCGGATCGCGGGCGAACACGCAGTCGATGTCTTCCAGGAGTCTTTGCAGCATGGGGCGAAGCGTAGCGCGTTCCGCGCCGAATTTTAAGTCAAGTTTCCAACTAATTTATGCGGCGGTGCGGGCAGGCCAGCGGCTCGATGGGGCTGACCTGCTCGCGCAGGCGGGCGAGCTCGCCGTTGATCTCGGCCACCTTCTCGCGCTCGCGGGCAACCACCTCGGCCGGCGCCTTGGCCACGAAGCTCTCGTTGGCCAGCTTGCCCTCGATGCGGGCGAGATCCTTCGCCCGCTTGTCCACCTCGCGGGCCAGGCGGGCCAGCTCGGCATCCTTGTCGATGAGATCGGCCAGCGGGATGAACAGCGTCATGTCGCCGGCCAGGGCCGTGGCAGACTCCGGCGCCAGCTCGGCGTCCTCGAGCACCGTGGGTGACTCGATGCCGGCCAGCGCCATCAGGGCCACCCGGTTGTCGGCCAGCCAGCCGCGCTGGGCGGGGCTGCCGCCGCGCACGAGCACCGGCAGCGCCTTGCGCGGCGCGATGTCCATCTCGGCCCGGATGCGGCGCACCCCCAGGGTGAAGTTCTGCAGCCAGGCAAACTCGGCCAGCGCGGTCTCCTCGGCCGGGAATTCGTCCGCGGCCGGAAAGCGATCGAGCGATATCGACTCGGGCGTGTCGCGGCCGGTCAGCGGTGCCACCCGCTGCCAGATCTCCTCGGTGAGGAAGGGCATCAGCGGGTGCGCCAGGCGCAGCAGGGCATCCAGCACCCCGATGAGGGTGTCTGCGGTGCCGCGCTTGCGCGCATCGGAGGCCTGCGGATCGGTGAGCACCGTCTTGGCGTACTCCAGGTACCAGTCGCAGAACTCGTCCCAGATGAGCGCGTGCACGCCGCGGGCGACGAGATCCATGCGGTAGTCGTCGAAGTGCTGGTGCACCTCGGCGGTGACCTGGCCCAGGCGCGTGCGGATCCAGCGCTCGCCCAGCCCGGTCACCGGTGCCGGGTGCGCCGGCACGTTCTCCACCGACATGAACACGAAGCGCGCGGCGTTCCAGATCTTGTTGCAGAAGTTCCGGTAGCCCTCGATGCGGCCGAGGTCGAAGTTGATGTCGCGCCCGGGCGAGGCCAGCGCCGCGAAGGTGAAGCGCAGTGCATCGGTGCCGTAGCTCGGGATGCCGTCCGGGTATTGCCGGCGGGTGGCCTTCTCGATTTTCTGGGCATCCTGCGGCCGCATCAGCCCGACCGTGCGCTTGGCGACCAGGGCATCCAGGGCGATGCCATCGATGAGGTCGATGGGGTCGAGGATGTTGCCCTTGGACTTGGACATCTTCTGGCCGTCGGCATCGCGCACCAGGCCGTGGATGTACACCTCGCGGAACGGCACGTCGCCCATGAACTTCAGGCCGAACATGATCATCCGCGCCACCCAGAAGAAGATGATGTCGAAGCCGGTCACCAGCACGCTGGTGGGGTAGAAGGTCTTCAGCTCCGGGGTTTCCTGCGGCCAGCCGAGGGTGGAGAAGGGCCACAGGGCCGAGGAGAACCAGGTGTCGAGCACGTCCTCGTCCTGGTGCAGCACGACCGCCGGGCCCAGCCCGTGCTTCTCGCGCACCGCCGCCTCGCTGTGGCCCACGTACACCTGGCCGGCCTCGTCGTACCAGGCCGGAATGCGGTGGCCCCACCACAGCTGCCGCGAGATGCACCAGTCCTCGATGTTGCGCATCCACTCGAAGTAGGTCTTGGCCCAGTTGCCGGGCACGAAGCGGATATCCCCGCTCTCCACGGCGGCGATGGCCGGCTCGGCCAGCGGCTTGATGAGCACGTACCACTGGTCGGTGAGGTAGGGCTCGATGACCGCGCCGCTGCGATCCCCGCGCGGCACCATGAGCTTGTGGTCGTCAATCTTCTCCAGCAGGCCGGCCGCTTCCAGGTCGGCGACGATGCGCTTGCGGGCTTCGTAGCGGTCCAGGCCGCGGTAGGCTGCCGGCGCGTTGTCGTTGATGGCGGCGTCGATGGTGAAGATGTTGATCTTCTCCAGATCGTGTCGCTGGCCGACGGCGTAGTCGTTGAAATCATGCGCCGGGGTGATCTTCACGCAGCCCGAGCCGAAGGCCGGGTCCACGTAGTCATCGGCAATCACCGGGATACGCCGGCCGGTCAGCGGCAGCTCCACCTCCTTGCCGACCAGGGCGGCGTAGCGCTCGTCCTCGGGATGCACCGCCACCGCGCTGTCGCCGAGCATGGTCTCCGGCCGCGTGGTGGCCACCACCAGGTGGCCGCTGCCGTCGGCCAGCGGGTAGCGCATGTGCCAGAGATGGCCGTTCTCCTCGGCGGAGACGACCTCGAGGTCCGAGATGGCCGTGTGCAGCACCGGGTCCCAGTTCACCAGGCGGTTGCCGCGGTAGATGAGCCCCTCCTCGTACAATTGCACGAACACGTTGGTAACCGCCTCGGACAGGCCCTCGTCCAGGGTGAAGCGCTCGCGCGACCAGTCCATGGACGCACCCAGGCGACGCAACTGGCGCGTGATGGTGCCCCCGGATTCGGCCTTCCAGCGCCAGACCTCGTCGACAAAGGCCTCGCGGCCGATGTCGTGTCGGCTCTTGCCCTGCTCGCCGAGCCGGCGTTCGACCACCATCTGCGTGGCGATGCCGGCGTGATCCGTGCCGCATTGCCACAGGGTGTTGTCGCCGCGCATGCGGTGGTAGCGGATGAGCGCGTCCATGAGCGTGTCCTGGAAGGCGTGGCCCATGTGCAGGCTGCCGGTGACGTTCGGCGGCGGCAGCGCGATGCAGTAGGGATCGCCCTTGCCGGCGGGCCGGAAGACGCCGCTGGATTCCCAGCGTTCGTACCAGCGTTGTTCTATGGCGTGGGGATCGTAGGTCTTGTCCATGGCGGTTTCGGTCAGTGGGGCCGGCCGCGGTCTGCGGCCGGCGGGCTCAGCGGATGTCGTGGGTGTTCAGCTCGTAGCCGCGTTCGCGGTAGAAGCGGAAGCGCTCGCGGGCGGCGTCGCGGCCGTCCCCGGCGGGCACGATCTCGATCACGCGCTCGAAGCGCGAGAATACCCCGGGCACGGGGTGGCGGCGATTGATCATCAGCTCCAGGTGCTCGGCCGGTGGATCGCCGGCGCCGATCAGCACCGGCGCGGCGGCGGCCTCGTCGGTGTCGGCCAGGGCATGCGGCACGAAGGCGGTATCGCTGAACACCCACAGCAGCTCGTCCAGGTGCCTGGCGTCATCGCCGTCGGCGGCATAGACGAACAATCGCTGGCCCTGCTCGAAGGCCTTGGCGCACAGGCGGCAGGTCAGGGTGGCGTCGTCGAGCCTGGCGTTGTCGTCGAGGACGTAGAAGTCGACCCGTGTCATTCGCTCACACGGTCCAGCAGGTACTGCACC
>CAYGQN010000074.1:0-5840 GCA_964351795.1 uncultured Gammaproteobacteria bacterium | reverse complement strand
CTTCCAGGCCACGCCGGCAATGTCCACGTGGGCCCAGCGGAACTTCTTCGCGAAGCGGCCGAGGAAACAGCCGGCCGTCACGGTACCGGCCTCGCGGCCGCCGATGTTGGCCATGTCGGCGAAGTTGCTGTCGAGCTGCTTGTCGTACTCCTCCCACAGCGGCAGCTGCCAGCAGCGGTCCCAGGCATTGCGGCCGGCGGCCAGCAAATCGTTGGCCAGGCCCTGGTTGTTGCTCATCAGGCCCGCCGCATGGCTGCCCAGGGCGACGATGCAGGCGCCGGTGAGGGTGGCGATGTCGATGACCGACTCGGGCTCGTAGCGCTCTGTGTAGGTGAGCGCGTCGCAGAGGATGAGCCGGCCCTCGGCGTCGGTGTTGAGGATTTCGATGGTCTGGCCCGACATGCTGGTGACCACGTCGCCGGGCTTGGTGGCCTGGCCGTCGGGCATGTTCTCGGTGGCCGGCACCACGCCCACCACGTTGATGGGCAGCTTCAGCTGGACGATGGCCGCCAGGGCGCCGAAGACGCTGGCGGCGCCGCACATGTCGTATTTCATCTCGTCCATGGCGGCCGCCGGCTTGATGGAGATGCCGCCGGTATCGAAGGTCACGCCCTTGCCCACCAGCGCATGCGGCTTGCTGCCGCCCTTGTCGCCGGTGTATTCCATGATGATGAGCTTGGCCGGCTCACGCGAGCCGCGCGCCACCGACAGCAGCGAGCCCATGCCGAGCTTTTCCATGTCGGCTTCTTCCAGGACCGTGGTTTTCACCGACCGGTGCTGCTTGCCGAACTCGATGGCCTGCTCGGCGAGATAGGTGGGCGTGCAATGGTTGGCCGGGCGATTGCCGAGGTCGCGGGCCACGGCCATGCCGGCGGCAATGGCCTCACCCTCGCGCGCGGCGCGCTCGCCCTCGGCCAGCTCGCGGCGCGTTGGCACGCCCAGGGTCAGGCGGCGGATGGCTCGCGGCGCCGGCGCCTTCTTGCTCTTGAACTCGTCGAAGCGATAAGTCGCAATGGCGCTGACCTGCACCGTCTGGCGCACCTTCCAGTACACGTCGCGGCCCTTGATGTTCAGGTCGGTGAGATAGCTGACGGCCTCGGCGGCGCCGGTGGCCTGCAGGGCGCGGATGCCGTGCTCGGCAATGCGGATGAAGCGGGGCTCGTCCAGGGCCCGCTCGCGGCCGCAGCCAATCAGCAGGATGCGGTCGGCCAGGGTGCCGGGCACGTTGTGCAGGACCAGCGAGGAGCCGGGCCGGCCGCTGATGTCGCCCCGGCGCAGATGGGCGGCGATGGCGCCCTTGCTGGCAGCGTCGAGTTCCTTCGCCGCCGCCGACAGGCGCCGGCCTTCGAACACGCCGACGATGACGCAGGCGCTGCGCTGTTTCTCGGGGCTGCCGCTCTTGATGCTGAATTTCATGGCTGATTTCCGTTGCGTTGACGGCCCCCGCCGGCATGCCTGGCGCCGCTGGTTGCCCTGGCGGGAGCGTGGTAAGTTGCCTGATTATGAAGGCCGAAAGTGTATTAGAAGCGCTCTGAAAATCATACGAGCCCGGGCCGCGGCGTCATTTGTCCCGTGCAGCCGGCAGCCGCAAGCGCCATTAGCGCTGCAGGCGGGCATGGCTGGTGCCGCCCGGCAGTTCGCCGGCCCCGGTGCCCGCGGGGCGCCTGCCGAGGCAGCCATGGTCCACCGAGCGGCGCAGGAATCAGCGTGACACCTCCACCGGCAATGACCAGGCCCGCCAGCACCGGCACCAGCGTCTGCAGGGTCCGGCCGGCATGATCCTGGATCGCTACCTGTACCGCGAGGTCGTGCGGACTTTCCTCGCCCTGCTCGGGATCCTGCTGATGATCTACATCAGCATGCGGTTCGTGCGTTTCCTCGGCGAGGCCGCCGCCGGCGAGATTTCCAGTGACATCATCATCGAAATGCTGGTGCTGAAGATCATCGCGGTGATCAGCGTGGTGCTGCCGCTGTGCTTCTATCTCGCGGTGTTCGTCGGCCTGAACCGGTTCCGGCGCGACAACGAAACCGCCGCCATGTCCAACGCCGGCCTCGGGCCGATGTTCCTGATGCGGCGCATGCTGCGCCTGTCCATCGTGTTCACGCTGGTGGTCGGTGCGGTGACCCTGTTCGTTGCCCCCATGGCCGAACAGCGGTTGCTGGCGCTGGAGGCCGAGGCCGAGGAGGAATCCGATGTCATCGGTATCGCGCCGGGGCGCTTCAAGGAGCTCTCGCGCGGCAACCGGGTCATCTATGTCGAGGACATGAGCGATGATCGGGAGCAGATGCGCAACGTGTTCCTGCAGGTGCGCGAGCAGGATCGCCTCGGCGTGCTCACCTCCGACAGCGGCTACATGGAGAACGATGCCGCCAGCGGCGATCGCTTCGTGGTGTTCGTCGACGGCCACCGCTACCTCGGCCATCCCGGCCAGCTCGACTACAGCATCACCGAGTACGGCACCTACGGGGTGCGCATCGAGCGCCACGAGGGCACGCTGGCCCGTATCCCGCTCGACACCGTGCCCACCCGCACGCTTGTCGCCGACCCGACCCACCAGCACCTGGCCGAGCTGCAATGGCGCATCTCGCTGGCGCTGATGTGCTCGGTGCTGACGGTGTTCGCCGTTGCCCTGACCAGCTCGCCCGTGGCGCTGGGCCGATACAGCGGCCTGCTGATCGCCGTGCTGGTGTACTTCACCTACAGCAATATCCTCGGTATTGCGCGCACACTGGTAAAAAAGGGTGATGTGCCGCCGCTCATCGGCATGTGGTGGGTGCACTTCATCGTGCTCGGCATCGCGGCGCTGATGTTCGCCTGGCCGACCTGGCGCCGTCGCCGCGCCGCCCTGCGCAACAGCCGCGCCATGCAGGTCGCCGCGTGAGGCTGCTGGACCGCTACATCGGGCGTAACGTCATCGGCATGGTGCTGACGGTGGCCGCGGCGCTGGTGCTGGTGTTCTCGTTCTTCGATCTCATCGACGAGGTCGATGACGTCGGCCGCGGCAGTTACACCTTCGCCAGGATGCTGCTGTTCATCGTGCTGAGCATGCCGCGGCTCGCCTACGAGCTGCTGCCGGTGGCGGCGCTCATCGGCGCCCTGGTGGGGCTGTCCATCCTCGTATCCAACGGTGAGCTGGTGGTGGTGCGTGCCGCCGGCGTGCCGCTGTCGCGCATCGTGTTCTCGGTGATGAAAGGCGGCGCGGTGATCATGGTTTTCGCGGTGATCATCGGCGAGTTCGTCGTGCCCCCGGCCGAGGAGACCGCCCGCAACATGAAATCCGTGGCCCTGGCTAACCGCATCGCGCTGAAGACGCGCTACGGTTTCTGGGCCAGGGACGGCCAGAGCTACATCAACATCCGCAAGGTGCTGCCCGGCAACCAGGTGGAGGACATCTACATCTACGAGTTCGACGACCAGGATCGCCTGCAGGTGAGCACCTTCGCCAGGCGTGCCCTGTACGTGGATGGCCAATGGTTGCTGGAGAGCATCGAGCAGACCGAAATCTCCGATGCCGGCGTTCAAAGCAAGCGCATCGCCCGGGCCGCCTGGGATTCCCTGCTGCGGCCCGACCTCATCAACCTCGTCGTGGTCGAGCCGGACAAGCTTTCCGTCTACGACCTGGTGCAGTACATCCGCTTCCTGCGCAGCAACAACCAGAGCGTGCAGCCTTATCGCCATGCCCTGTGGGTGAAGATGGTCTACCCGGTGGCCACCGCCGTGATGATTTTCCTGGCCATCCCCATCGTGCTCGGCAGCCGCAACGCGGTGAACGTCGGCCAGCGCGTGGTGCTCGGGGTGGTCATCGGCCTGGTGTTCAACCTGCTCAACCAGGCGTCCGGACATCTTGGCGTGGTGTACAACCTGGTGCCGGCGCTCAGCGCCACCATGCCGACGCTGGTGACCTTCATCATTGCCGTGGTGCTGATGCGGCGGGTGGCCTGATGGCGCGGCTGCTGCACACGGCGGACTGGCAGCTCGGCCTGCGGCTGAACTTCGTCACCGGCGAGGCGGCGGCGCGTCTGCGTGCACAGCGCTTCGATACCATCGAGCGGATCGCCGCGCTGGCGCAGGAGCAGGCCGTGGACGTGGTGCTGGTGGCCGGCGATGTCTTCGACGACAACGGCGTCGGCAAGGACACCCTCCAGCAGGCGCGCGACGCGCTGGCCGCCTTCGGCGAGGTGCCGGTGGTGCTGCTGCCGGGCAACCATGATCCGGCCACGGCCGATTCGGCCCTGGCGCGGCTGGGGGACTGCGGGCCCGGCATCCACGTGGCGCTGACCGGCGAGCCGCTGCGCTTCGGTGCCCTGGAGGTGTTCCCCTGCCCGCTCGCCAGCCGCCACCAGTACGATGATCCGACGGCCGGCCTGCCGGCCCGCGATGATTCGCGCGCCATCCGCGTGGCGCTGGCCCACGGTGGCGTGCTGAGCTTCAGCGAGGCCGTGGAATCGGCCAACCGCATCGACCCGGATGCCGTCATCGCGCGCGGTTTCGATTACCTGGCGCTGGGCGACTGGCACGGCACCTACCGCGTGAACGCGCATGCCTGGTATGCCGGTGCGCACGAGCCGACCCGCTTCAAGGAGAAAGCCCCCGGCAATGTCCTCATCGTGGACATCGAGGCCGCCGGTGCTGCACCGATAGTAAGCACTCACAGCGTGGCCCGGACCCACTGGCAGCAGGTGGCCTTCGAGTTTGCCGGCGATGCGGACCTCGCCGGCCTGGAGGCCTGGTTCGCCGGGCTTGCCCGCCCGGCGGCCTCACTGGCCGAGCTCAGCCTGCAGGGCGTGCTGTCGCTGGCCGGGCGGGCACAACTGGACACGCTGCTGGCCGACTACGCCGAGCGCCTGGCGCTGCTGCGCATCGAGACCGACGCCATCCAGGCCGAGCCCACGGCCGCCGACCTTGCCGCCCTTCACGGCGAGGGCTTCATGGCGCGGGCCCTGGCGACGCTTCGCGCAGGCGCCGATCCGCACGACGCCGGGGCGATGCGACTGATGTACCGTTTGCTCGGCGAGGATGCCGACTGATGTGGATCCGGCGCATCGCGGTGGCGCACTGGCGCGGCCTGGACGCCCTGGTCCTGGACGACCTCTCACCGGGCCTGAACCTGGTGGCCGGCCCGAACGAATCGGGTAAATCGCGCCTGGTGCAGGCCCTGCGCTTCGCCCTGTTCGAGAGCACCAAGGGCAAGGCCGGCCACAAGAAGGATCTCGCCAGCTGGGGCGTGGCGCCCGAGAAGCCCCGTGTGAGCGTGGAATTCGAATTCGCCGGCCAGCCCTGGACGGTGGAGAAGGCCTTCCTCGGCACCGGCACCAATACCGCGCTGCGCGGGCCGGCCGGCACCCTGGAGGGGGAGGCGGCCGAGGCGCGCCTGGCGCAGCTGCTGGGCGTGGGCGAGGCGGGGGCACGCGAGTTCAAGGACGATGACGCCGGTATATGGCCGCTGCTGTGGGTGAACCAGGGCCAGTCCTGGCTGGACCCGACGGCCGCCACCAACGCTGATGCCCAGCGCCGCATACAGGACACGCTTACCGACGAGGTCGGCGAGGTGACCGCCGGCGAGCGCGGCCAGCGCCTGCTCGCCCGGGCCCGGGCGCAGTACGAGCGTTTCTACACCTCCGGCCGCGGCGCCGAGCGCGGTCCCCTGACCGAGGCCCGTGAGCGCGTGGCCGGGCTGGAGCAGCAACTGGCGGCCGCGCGCGCCGCCCGCGATGCCGTGGCCGCCGATGCCGAGGCGCTGGCGCGACTGCGTGCGCGGGCCGCTGACCTGGACGAGCGTTGCCGCGAAGCCGCCGAGCGCCTGGAGGCGGCGCGCGCGGGTCAGGCCGCGGCCCAGGCG
>CAYGQN010000073.1:13002-13666 GCA_964351795.1 uncultured Gammaproteobacteria bacterium | reverse complement strand
ACCTGCAGCACCAGGCCGTCGTAATCGATGCCGCCACGGCCGTTGCTGCGGTGCATCAGGGCTGAGGCGTCGAGGCAAATGCGGGACAGGCATGGATACACGCGGGGGCAAATGCGGGACAGGCATGGATGCACACCCGGCCGCGGCGGGCGGCGGGCCCCGCGCTGCGGTCAGTCGCGCCGGAACAGCAGTGACACCTGCAGCACCAGGCCGTCGTAATCGATGCCGCCACGGCCGTTGCTGCGGTGCACCAGGGCTGAGGCGTCGAGCGCGACCGCAGACCCGATCGGCAGGTTCACTCCCAGCTCCGCCAGCACGGTCTCTGCCTGCAGGCGGTAGGCGACCAGCGGCCCGCCAGCGGGCCCGCGCAGGGCATCCTCGGCAACCGATGCCTCGGACGCGGCGAGAACCCGCGGGTCGGGCGTAGCCAGCGAGAACACATCGCCGTGACGACCCTCCACGCGCGCGTAGAGCAAAGCCCGCCCGGCCAGGTGATAGTCGGCGGCCCCGAACAGGCGATGCGAATCGAGGTCGAAAACCGCCGAGCCCGTGGCCCGACGATGCTCGAAGCCGTAACCGGCGCGCAGGCGGATGCGGTCGGTCAGGCGGCGACCGGCCACCACTCCCGTGCGCAGCAGGCACCCGTAGCGCAGATCGCTGCCGT
>CAYGQN010000073.1:11345-12992 GCA_964351795.1 uncultured Gammaproteobacteria bacterium | reverse complement strand
CGGCACCGACATGTATTTCATACCAGGGGGCGGTGTAGCCGGCCCGCGGTCGCCAGCGCAGGCGTGCCCCGCCACCGGCCTGCCAGCCGTCCAGGCCATCGAGGTCCTCATGCTGCTGGCGCTGCACACCGGCTTCCAGCGACATCACGGCGGCCGAAGACAGGCGCAGGGGCAGCGTCAGGCGCCCGGCCAGGGTGAGTATTTCATCGGCCCTGCGATCACGGGCGCGTTCGGAGCGCCCGACGTTGTCGTCCCGGCTCACGGTCGCACGCAGGTCCAGGCGCGGATCCGCGGCCTGGACGGCCGCCTGGGCCAGCAGGGCGGTCAGGCTAAAAACTACCATGCAAATCGGAAAATAACGAGTCATAATTAAAGCATATTATAATTTAAAGCCTGCAACCATATGTTTCTTATATGAGTTATCCACGGGCTCCGGGGTGGAACACAATCATGCTAACGTCGCGTTTCAAGCTTTCAGACACGGCAAAGGAGCGCCACGGATGTCCTCTCACGACCGCATAGACGATCCCCGGCGCGCCCTGCTCATCCGCGCCCTGGCGCTGGGGTGCTTTGCCACCTCGGCGCTTCCGGCCAGCCTCGCCGCGCAGGTCCTCGGCCGGCGTCCCGGACCGCTGCCGCCGGGCCGGTCCATCTGGTCCCTGGACGGGCCGGTGCAGGTCAACGGTGTGGCCGCCGATGAAACCACCCGCATCCGGGCCACCGACCTGGTGGAAACCGGCGAGCGCGGGCGGATCGTGTTCGCCGTCGGCCAGGATGCCTTCCTGTTGCGCGAGAACTCGCAGCTGCAACTGGGCGGGGAGGACAACATCGTGGTGGACACCCTGCGCCTCATCACCGGCAAGCTGCTGTCGGCATTCGGTCGCAGTCGCCACCGCCTGAGCACCAGCACCGCGACCATCGGCATCCGTGGCACCGGGGTGTATGCCGAGGCAGAGCCGGACCTGAGCTACATCTGCACCTGCTACGGGGTGACCGAAGTGGCCAGCACGGCCAGCCCGGACGCACGGGAAACCATCACCGCCACCCATCACGCCGCGCGCTACGTCACCGCGGACGGGCTGCGGCCGGGGCCGTTCATCAACCACACCGATGAAGAGCTGGAACTCATCGAGGCGCTGGTCGGGCGCACGCCGGATTTCCTGCTTGGCGACGACGCCTACGGCGCGCCCCGCCGCCAGGACTACTGAAGGGCGGGCAACATCGAACGGCCGCGGGCGGGTCGGGACAGCGAAGCCTGCGGTGTCAGTGACCGCCGCGTGGCCCGGGCCGACGGTGGCGGCTCAGGCGACCCGCCACTGGCCCTCGCGGCGCAGGGCCGTAACCGCCCCGGCAAGCGCGCTGTCCGCCTCGGCCAGGGATTTCATGGCCAGTTGCACGTCCCATACCACCTGCTCCAGCGGGAAGATCCCGAGCACCTGCTGGCCAGGCGATTCGAACAGATCCGTCAGCCGCTGGTAGGCGTCTTCGGTTTCCATCAGCAGGACCTGGTCGCCGGTCACGGCGAGCTGGCGGCGGGCCAGCGCCGCGAGGCTGTCGCTGCTGCCGGTGAGCCGGCACAGGGCCGGCAGCAGCGCCCGCAGGCGGCGGGTGCTCAGCCCGACATCGTTCACCAGCACCGACAGCACG
>CAYGQN010000073.1:0-11335 GCA_964351795.1 uncultured Gammaproteobacteria bacterium | reverse complement strand
CCCGGCAGGTTCGAGCAGGCCGGTTCGGGCCCAGCGGGCCAGGGTGGCGGCCGGCAGGCCGGTCAGGCGTGCGGCCTGGGCGGAACTGAACAGGGTGGTCATGGGCATCATCCGGGGCTTGTCGGGTCCACGCCGCCCGGCGTCGCGGCCGGGCCCATGGCGCTGCCTGGCGGCCCGGTGATCGAAAAGCCCGGGCCCGCGAGGCTATAATTGCCGGGCTTTGTTATCTCCCTTCAAATCCTAACCCGAACGGGCCCGCCTTGTCTGACCTGAACCCGCCCCAGCGCGAAGCCGTGCGCTACGTCGACGGCCCACTGCTCGTGCTGGCCGGCGCCGGCAGTGGCAAGACCCGCGTCATCACGCACAAGATCGCGCATCTCATCGACCGTCATGGTTACCAGCCGCAGGAAATCGCGGCAGTGACCTTCACCAACAAGGCCGCACGCGAGATGAAGCAGCGGGCCGGCAAGCTCATCGGCCGCAACAAGGCCGCGAAGCTGCAGATCTCCACCTTTCATTCGCTCGGCCTGCGCATGCTGCGGCGCGACTGCGGCCTCCTCGGCCGCCGCGATGGTTTCACGCTGATGGATCCGGGCGACTGCGCCAACGTGGTGGCCGACCTCATGCGCGGGGAACGCGGCAGCGATTCCTCCATGGTCGATCGCACCCGCGACGCGCTGTCGCGCCTGAAAAGCGCCTGCCACAGTGATGGCCGGCCCGTCGCCGGCGAACTCGACGAGGAAACCGGCCGCGCCGTGAAGCTGTACGGTCGCTACGACGAGGCCCTGACCGCCTACAACGCCTTCGACTTCGACGATCTCATCAGCCTGCCGGTGCGCCTGCTCCGGGACCACCCCGAGGTGTGTCATCACTGGCGCAGCACCCTGCGTTACCTGCTGGTGGACGAGTACCAGGACACCAACATCGCCCAGTACGAGTTCGTGCGCGCGCTGGTGGGCGAGCGCGCCGCCCTGACGGTGGTCGGCGACGATGACCAGTCCATCTACGGCTGGCGCGGCGCCCAGCCGGAGAACCTGGTGCAGCTGAAACAGGATTACCCGCAGCTGCGCCTGATCAAGCTGGAGCAGAACTACCGCTCCTCGAACAACATTCTCAAATCGGCCAACACGCTCATCGCCAACAACCCGCACGTGTTCGAAAAGATCCTGTGGAGCGAGCGCGGTTATGGCGAGCCGCTGGCCGTGCTCACCACCGCCGACGAGGAGGCCGAGGCGGCCACCGTGGTCGGCCAGATCATGCAGGCACGGCTGGAGCGACGTGCCACCTGGGGGGATTTCGCCATCCTCTACCGCGGCAACCACCAGGCCCGGCCGTTCGAGCGCGCCCTGCGGGAGCACAGCGTGCCCTACGTGCTCAGCGGCGGGCCCTCGTTTTTCGATTACACCGAGGTCAAGGACGTACTGGCCTACCTGCGCCTGATGGGGAATCCGGACGACGACGCGGCCTTCCTGCGCATCATCAACACACCGCGCCGCGAGATCGGGGTGACCACCGTACAGCGGCTGGTCGCCTTTGCCGCCGAGCGGGGCAAGCCACTGTTCAGCGCTCTGTTCGAGCCGGATCTCGCCACAGCCGCCGGGGATCGCGGCGCCGCGCGCCTGGCCGGCTTCGGCCACTGGCTGGGCGGCTTCATCGAGCAGGCCGAGGCCGGCGAGCCGGTCGCGGCCATGATCGCCCTGCTGGCCGATTGCGACTACCGCGACTGGCTGCGCGGGCAGGCCGCCGAACCGGCCGCGGCCGACCGGCGCATCGGCAATGTCGAGGACCTGGTCAACTGGATGCAGCGACTCAGCCGCGATGATCCGGAACTGTCGCTGAGCGAGCTGGTCTCGGCGATGGTCCTGGCCGATCGCCTGGACAAGGATGACGACGACGCCGGTGATCGCGTCCGCCTGATGACCCTGCACGCGGCCAAGGGGCTGGAATTCCCGCACGTGTTCCTGGTGGGCATGGAGGAGAACGTGCTGCCGCACCGGGCATGCCTGGAGGATCCGGCCCTGGCGGAGGAGCGGCGCCTGGCCTACGTGGGGATCACGCGGGCGCAGGACACCCTCACTTTCACGATGGCACGACAGCGGCGGCGCTACGGTAACGTGGAGGAGTGTGTGCCCAGCCGTTTCCTGGCCGAGCTGCCAGCGGATCTCCTGGACTGGCAGGGCCGACGCACGGATCCGGTCAAATCGGCCAACCGCGCCCGCAACACGCTCGATGGTTTGCGCAACATGCTCAAGGACCCCGTATGACAGCCATGCCCTGCAGCCTCCACCCGGCCCGCGCCGGGCTTGCGTTCCTGCTTGCCCTTGCCGGCCTTGCCACGTCAGCCGCGCCCGCCGTCGATGCCGACCAGCGCTGGGACGACAACGCCCGCGTGGCGGTGCGCAACATCATACCGCCGGAATGGCGGCATTCGGTGCATCATCACGTCGTGGATTACGCGCGCCTGGATACCGATCACCTGGTGTTCGAAATGGACTCCGTGCTCGGCCCGGAAACCGTGCACTCACTGGCCCTGCTCGGGATCCGGGTCCATGAAGTCGCCACGATGGCCTCGGTCGCGGCGCAGTTCGAGAAGCAGGAAGCGGACCTGCGCGTGGCCCTGGCCGGCCAGCGCGGCGTCGGCTCCGATTCGGTGCTGGATCTGCTCACCCGGCCGCTGGAAACGGCGGCCCGGCTGGCCGACAACCTGGGAACCAACCTCGGCAACACGCTCGAAGGCGACTACCTGCGCCCGCAGGCCGGCCAGTCGCTGGGTGAGGCCGGCATCGACCCGCGCATCCTGCCGTTCAAGCGCAGCGTCGCCGCGCAGCTGCACCTGGACGTGTACTCCAGCAACCCGGCCACGCAGGGTTTTCTGAACCACCTCGCCCAATTGCAGGCCGCCGGCCAGCTGCGCCAGGTGCTGGCGAACATCGCCCCGCCGAACGATGGCAGCCCGCTGCGGCCGCGCGACGTGCAGGATGCGCAGTTCGAGGCGCTGGTGAAGAACAACGAGCCGGACAAGCTTGCCGAGATGCAGTCACGCAGCCTGCGTGCCATGGGGATCGACATCGCCCTGGTACACCGCTTCGTGACGCACGAAGCCTTCACGCCGCGGCATCGCACCTACATCACGGGCTACCTGGAACAGCTCGACGGCGTGGACAATCGTGCCGAGGTCCTGGCCTCGGCCGTCGGCGCCCGCAGCGAGGCCGACGCCCTCGCCCACCAGGCGATCGCCCGCTTGATGGCGGCAGTTCATGGCGAGGACACGACACTGAAGGCCTTCACCCCCGACAGCGTGGTCCCCACGGCTGTCAACACCGCGGGCGAGACGGTGTATTTCATCCCCGTGGACTACGTCGCCTGGAACCTCGACAGCGCCACCACCGTGCAGGCGCTGATCGACGCCGCCGGCGGTACCGCACCGTGGATGGTCATCGCCGGGCGCTTCAGCGACCGGGCCCGCAACGCCCTGCGCTCCCAGGGCGTGCCGTACCGGGAGGGCTTTGCCCACTGATCCCATCCTCCCCCGACCCCGCCCGGGCGCACCGGCACGCTGGCTGCTGCCGATAGCGGGCCACAATCACGGCCGCCCCCTGGCGTGCGATACCAGCGCTGGCAGTAACGGCTTGCGGGTTCCTGACGTAACGCGGCAATAGCGCAGTCGACGGTCCTTCTGCCTGTCCGCGCAGTCGCTGCCGGACGATCGCCCACCGGCATTGCCACCCCGTCCCGGCTACGCCAGCGCACCAGGCCGGCGCCGGCGGGCGATGCGAGTCGCCGGTGCTCAGGCGCCGGTCGCCACCGGCACATCCTTGCGCCCGCCCCACTCGGTCCAGGAGCCGTCGTAGACGGCAACCTCGTCGTACCCCAGGCGATACAGGCCAAGCGCCAGCACGCAGGCGGTGATGCCGCTGCCGCAACTGGTGACCAGCGGGCCGTCGAGGTCGACGCCGGCCGCCTCGAACGCCGAACGCAGGGCCGCCGCCGGTCGCAGGCAGCCGCTGTCCGGATCCACCAGTTGCCCGAAGGGCAGGTTGCGGGCGCCCGGGACGTGACCGCCGCGCAGCCCGGCACGTGGCTCGGGCTCGGTGCCGGCGAAGCGACCGGCAGAACGGGCATCCACGAGCTGTTCAACTCCGTTATCGAGGTTCGCCAGCACCTGCGCCAGCGAGCGCACCAGGCGCGCGTCCCGGCGGGCCCGGCAGGCACCACCCGCCGGCGCCGGTATCGACGCATCACCATCGGCCACCGGCAGCCCGGCGCGGCGCCAGGCCGGCAGGCCGCCGTCGAGCACCTGCACCGCGGCATGGCCGTACACCCTCAGCATCCACCAGGCCCGCGGCGCCGACATCAGGCCGTGGCTGTCATAGACCACGACCCTGGACTGCGCGCCAAGGCCGAGACCGCGCATGTGCGCCTCGAACTGCGCTTCCGTGGGCAGCATGTGCGGCAGCCCGGAATCCGGATCGGCAATGGCATCGATATCGAAAAACAGCGCGCCGGGGATATGCGAGCGCCGGTACTCGGCGCGCGGATCGCGGCCGGCACCGGGCATGTGCCAGCTGGCATCGAAGACCAGCAGGTCCGGCGCCTCCAGCTCGGCGGCCAGTTGTTGCGGGCTGATCAAGGGCTCATCGGCCATGGCGGGTTCTCCTGCGACTGCTTGCTCCGGTGCGGTGATGTTACAACCCGGCCGCGACCGCTGTCCGTACCGCCATCACTGTGTGCTGTCGCCCGGACCCGACACCTGCCACGGCCCCGGCGCCTGCCCTCGATGCCACCGCGTGCGCCGGGGATGTTCCGTACCCGCCTGAAAGGCCCGCTCCGCGGGCCCCTGGCAGCCGGACACGTTTTGTAACCCGGGCCATTGCGGCGTGGCACGCACCCTGCAGCAGCCCCGCTGACAGTCAACTGCGGATGCAACGGGGAACAGCATGCTGACACTGCTTGTGGACAACACGCGCACTGCCACCGCGGCCGAGGAAACCCGCCGCTACTGCGACATCCTGCTGGCCATGCGGCGCGAGCAGGCCTGCGAGGACCTCGCCTACTACACCGGCCGGCGCTCGGCACTTGCCCACGAGGACCCGCGCGACCTCACCGGCCTTGGCGAGTTGTACGAGCTGCACGTGGAGCAGCTCACTGAACTGATCGCCCGCATCGACACCGGCCTGCCGACGGGCCGCTACTGGCGCTCCAGCGCCAGCCAGGGCCGGGCCGACTGACGCCACCCGGCCACCGCTTTACCGATGTGTAGCCCCTGTTAGACCGCCGCGAGCGGTCTTTTTTTGCCCGCCAGGCAATCGCCGGCAGCAGCCACGGCTGACGGGGCCGGCGCAGGACCGGAGCCGACCGGGCAGTGCCCTGTTCCCCAGGCGGCGCCCCATGCGCGATACTGCGGGCTGACCGCCACAGGGAAGTGCTTGCAGAGCCGAGCATGAACAGCGCCAGCCAACAAGCCAACGCGCCGCTGCACCGCATCACCCTGGCCGTGCGCTGGGCCGACATGGATGCCGTGGGGCACGTGAACAACGCCACCTACTACACCTACTTCGAGCAGCTGCGCATGAGCTGGTACGAGCACCTGGGCCTCGCCGGGGCCATCGCCGGCGGCGGGCAGGGGCCGGTGGTGGTCCACACCCGCTGCGACTACCGGCGCGCCATCCGTTACCCCGCGACCCTGGATCTGCGCCTGTACCCGGGCCGGCTCGGCAATACCAGCTTCGAGGCCGACTACGCGATCCACGATGCTGGCGATGCAGCGGTGCTGTACGCCGAGGGCGCCGCGGTATCGGTGTGGGTGGATCATGACAGCGACCGGGCCATTGCATTGCCGGCGTGTATCCGCCGGGCGCTCGGCGGGCCCTGAGGCGCAAGGATGACAACACCGGGCAGCATCGCGCGTCCCTGGCTGGCCAGCTACGACAGCGGCACGCCGGCCCGCATCGGCCCGCTGCCATTCACGACCCTGCCGGACATGCTCGAGGCGAGCGTCGGCCGCTACGCCGATTGCATCGCCTACACGAGTTTCGGGGTCGATCTGCGCTACGCGGAACTGCTGACACAGGTGCGCCACTTCGCCGGCTGGCTGCGTGACCACGCCGGCCTGCAGCCCGGTGAGCGGGTGGCGGTGATGCTGCCCAACCTGCTGCAGCAACCGGTTTGCGTGCACGGTGCCCTGTATGCCGGTGGCGCGGTCGTCAACGTCAACCCGCTGTACACGGCCAGCGAACTCAGGCACCAGCTCGATGACGCCGGCGCGCGCGTGCTGGTCGTGCTGGACACCGTGGCCGGCGTGGCTGCCGAGGCGCTGCGTGAGCGCCCGGACGTGCGGGTGGTGATCACCAGCGTGGGCGATCTGCTCGGCCCCCTGCGCGGCCGGCTCATCGATTTGCTCGCCTGGTACAAGCACCGGCACCGGGCCGGAGCGAAGCCGGAAGGTGCGGTGCCGCTGCGCCAGGCCCTGGCCGCGGCGCCGCTGACGCAGGCGGTACCGCGGTCGGCAGACGACATCGCGTTCCTGCAGTACACCGGCGGCACCACCGGCACCTCGCGCGGCGCCATGCTCAGCCATCGCAACCTCATCGCCAATGTCGAGCAATGCCTGGCCTGGCTCGGCAATGCCCTCGAGGAAGGTCGCGAGACCATCATCACCGCGCTGCCGCTCTACCACGTGTTCGCGCTCACGGCCAATGGCCTGAGCTTTCTGCGCATCGGCGGGCACAACGTGCTGGTGACCGACCCCCGCGAGGTCAACAGCCTGGTGCGCACCATGAAGCGGTACCGCGCCAGCGGCATCACCGGGGTCAACACGCTGTTCAATGCCATGCTGCACGCCGAGCAGTTCGCCAGCACCGATTTCTCTTCGCTGAAGCTGTCGCTCGCCGGCGGCATGGCCCTGCAGCGGCATGTCGCCGAGCAATGGCAGGCCATCACCGGCACCCCGCTGGTGGAGGCCTACGGCCTGACGGAGACCTCGCCGGCGGTGTGCATGAACCCGCCCGGGCTCAGCGGCTACAACGGCAGCATCGGCCTGCCGATTCCCTCCACCGACGTGATCCTCCGCCGCGACGATGGCAGCACCGCGGGCATCGATGAGCCGGGCGAGCTGTGCGTGCGCGGCCCGCAGGTGATGTCAGGCTACTGGCAGCGCCCGGAGGAGACGGCCGCGGTACTCGATGCCGATGGCTGGCTGAGCACCGGCGACGTGGCGGTGATGGATGCACAGGGCTTCTTCCGCATCGTGGACCGCAAGAAGGACATGATCGACGTGTCCGGCTTCAACGTGTACCCGAACGAGATCGAGGCCGTGGCGGCCGCGCACCCCGGGGTGCTGGAGGCCGCCGCCGCGGGGGTGCCGGACGAGCACAGCGGCGAGGCGGTGCGCCTGTACGTGGTGCGCAAGGATCCGGACCTCGACGAGGCCACGCTGATCGACTGGTGCCGGCAGTCGCTTACGCCCTACAAGGTGCCGCGCAGTGTCGTGTTCCGCGACAGCCTGCCCAAGACGGCCGTGGGCAAGATCCTGCGCCGGGCGCTCGGCGATGCCCCGCCCGAGAGCTGACCGCCGCAGCCTCCGGGGCCGTTCCTGCACCGCACTGCAAGCCGTCCACACCGCCCCGGCGATGCTGCCGGTCAGCCGGCGGGCGGGGCGCGGGTTGCGCCGACCCGGCGGCCCGCTCGCCACTGGCGCGGTTCAGTCGGCCGCGGTCTCCTCGCGGTTGTGCAGCCAGCCGGGTACCGCTTCGCCGGCATCACCGAGCGCGGCGAAGTCGAACAGCGACGTATCCATCAGGTGCGACGGGGCGACATTGCCAATGGCATTGAAGATGGTTTCAACCCGCCCCGGGTACTGCTTCTCCCAGTCGGCCAGCATGGTCTTGATGCGCTTGCGCTGCAGCTGTTCCTGGCTGCCGCACAGGTTGCAGGGGATGATGGGAAATGCATTCGCCTCGGCGTAACGCGCGATGTCGGCTTCGCGGCAGAACGCGAGCGGGCGGATCACCACGTGACGGCCGTCGTCGGAGCGCAGCTTGGCGGGCATCGCTTTCAGACTGCCGCCGAAGAACAGGTTGAGGAACAGCGTCTCGACGATGTCATCGCGATGATGGCCAAGCGCGATGCGGGTGATGCCGTTCTCCTCGGCAAAGCGGTACAGCACGCCGCGTCGCAGCCGCGAACACAGCCCGCACATGGTCTTGCCCTCGGGCACCACGCGCTTGACCACGCTGTAGGTGTCTTCCTCGATGATGTGCCACTCGATGCCCTGCTCGCGCAGCCAGGCCGGCAGCACCTGTGGATCGTAGCCGGGCTGCTTCTGGTCCAGGTGCACGGCGATGATGTCGAAGTGCACCGGGGCCCGGGCACGCAGGGCGAGCAGGATGTCCAGCATGGTGTAGGAATCCTTGCCCCCGGACAGGCACACCATGACCCGGTCGCCCGCACCGATCATGTTGAAGGCTTCGATAGCGCGGCCGGTTTCGCGGCGCAGACGGCGCGCAAGCTTGTTGTACTCGTGGCGATCGCGACGCGGGTCGGGGCTGCGGGGGTTGACGGCGCTCATGGGCTTGGCTGCGGCGTTGGAAGGGGAAGGCGAGATTAATCGATCCGTGGCGTGCGGACAAAGAAAACCCCGCCGCAGCGGGGTCTTCTGCCGCATCACGTGGTTACTGTCACCCGCTGATCTGAACCTCGGTTGCCTGCATGCCTTTCGGGCCGCGTTGCGCCTCGAAGGAGACTTCCTGGCCCTCGGCCAGCGTTCGAAAGCCGTCGGATTTGATCACCGAGTAATGCACGAACACGTCTTCCGTGCCATCAGTCGGGGTGATGAATCCGTAGCCCTTGGTGTTATTGAACCACTTCACGGTACCATGTGACGCCATACTGAAATTCTCCAACTTTCTTGACCTTGTAAAGCCCGGCAAAGGGCACAATCGGCACCGCCGGGTGGCCGCAGGATAGCATCGCGCACGGGAATTGCCAGCGGCTTGCGGGCCGCCTTCCGGGCATCGCATGCAAGACCGATTCGGGCCTGGACCAAGGTGACATGCACGTGACCGTCGGGCAGCGCGCAGGCATGGACCCAGCACCCGGGCCGTGGTCACCCGCCACGGCTGCTGGACGCGGTCATGCTGCGCAGGATCACTGCCGCCGGCTGCGCAAAGGGTGTGCACCCACCGCGCGGGCGGCCCGAACAAGAGGGTATCGTTCCAGCACCCGATGACAGGAGAACAAGCCAAGGTGAACACGTCATTACAGGGCCGCGTCGCGCTCGTCACCGGAGCCGCCAGACGCGTGGGTCGCGAGATCGTCAGCCAGTTGGCGGCGCAGGGCATGGACATCGCCTTCACCTACAACAACAGCGAAGCCGATGCCGACAGCCTGCGCAAGGACGTGCTTGCGATGGGGCGGCAGTGCCTGGCCGTACGCAGTGATCTTTCCGCAAGCGGCGCGCCGGAAGCAATTCACGACGCAGTGTGTACACACTTCGAACGACTGGACGTGCTCGTCAACAACGCGAGCACCTTCGACCCGAGCGCGCTCGGCAGTGTCAGTGGCGGACAGTTCACCCGCGACATGACAGTGAATGCACTTGCGCCGCTACGCCTCACGGAACTGTTCGCCGAACGGCTTGCCGCCCACTTCCGCCCCGAGGCGCCGGAGACCATGGGCCGCATCATCAACTTCATCGACATCCACGTGCTCGGTGAACCCTTGCGCGGTTACGTGAGCTACAACGCCTCGAAGGCAGCGCTGATGGAAATCACGTCTACCACGGCCCTGGAACTGGCACCGGCAATCACCGTGAATGCCATCGCACCCGGGGTGGTGAAGTGGGCGCCCAAGGACGACCCGGCCTCACAGCGCGAGTACATGCGGCGCGTGCCGCTGGGCCGACCCGGCACGCCCCATGATGCGGCCACCGCCGTGCTGTTTCTCGTGCGCGATGCACACTACAGCACCGGGCAGATCATCCGCCTTGACGGTGGCCGCTACCTCACCTGAACCGGGCCCGCCTCAGCTCGCCGCGCGGCGCGGTTCCGCGCCCTCCTGCTCCATCAGGTAGGCCAGCACATCCTCGAAGGTCGCCCGCGCCCGTGCCGTCATGCGGTACAGCAGCGCGTGTGTGGCGGCGTCGTCCTCGTTGTTGATGATGCAACCCTGGGAGTAGCTTTCAAAGGCGTTGAGCTGCTTGAGAATGCCCACCACGTGATGCGGACACTCGCAGGCCAGTTCGGGGGTGGCCTGCAGTACCTCTGCAAGCTGGCGATCACTGAAGCGCCGCGGTCGCGCGCGCAGGCTGCTGTCGGCGGTGAGCAGTGTCTCCAGGGCCAGCGTCGGCGTTGCCAGCATCACCCGCTGGGGCAGAATCTCGAAACCGTTCGCACGCGCCTGCTCGGCAGTGCTGCGGCTGGCCACGCCAACCACCAGGATGAAGCGCGAAGCCGCCGCGCGCTCGCGGAACCGGATCAGCTCCTGGAGCTGGGCCGGCTGCAAGGCGCCGATTTCCACCAGCAGCATGCCCGGCAGCGCGCGGCAATCCGGCAGCGACTCCAGGCATTCGCCGAGCGCCATGGACTCCGGCAGCTTCACGTTGCGCATGGCCGCACCAAGGGTGACGCCACAGACGTTCACGGTGAGCTTCTGCGCAGCGGGCTGCGGTGCCTCGCCTGGCATGCCGTGCACTTCCAGGCGTGCCTTCAGATCCGCCAGCTCGAGGTTGGCCAGCTGGCCAATGGCCTCGCCGTGGCGAAGCAACTGCTTGATGGTACGCAGCTTCTCAAGCTGGTCGCTGCTGTAGATACGGCGGCCGCCGTTGGAACGGCGTGGCTCGGTGACGCCGTAACGCCGCTCCCATGAGCGCAGCGTCTGCGTGGGAATGCCGGTCATGCGGGCGATTGCCCCGATCGTGTAACCCTGTTCCATGCGGAATACCTCCTGTGCATGAAGATTAATTGAAGCAATGTTAACGAGAAAGTTCTGCAGATAAGCTTTGCATGCTTTGACTATAAGCTAGCTTGAGCTAAGATCGAAGCACTTCAAGCAGAGTTATTGCTGCAAAAGCATCTCAATAACCTTTGCACAGCTTCAATGGAGGGTTCGCACCGGTCGATTGGCCCGACCGGGCGGGGTTCGGCCTGAGCGGCATGTTGCCGCGACGGCGGACCGGCTCCGACGAAAGGTCCCCGGCCTGACGCCGGGCCGCCCTCCGCCTTATCCGGCCCGTCGAAAGACAGCCACGGCCAGCGCGCATCCCTGACCTGGCGTCCGCCTTCCCTGGACGCAACGCCGGGCCCGGCGACGATCACCGTCCGCGGCGCCTCCCTCGGCC
>CAYGQN010000072.1:0-13734 GCA_964351795.1 uncultured Gammaproteobacteria bacterium | reverse complement strand
CGACGGGCAGGCCTGGAACAGGGTGGTGTCCAGGCCTGCCCGTCGGATTCCGTGGACTACGCCGTGATGGAGAAGATCGACCGGGCCGAGGGGCTCAGCGCGGTGATGAGCCCGCTGGCGGCCGGCTGGTCGGACGTGGGCTCCTGGGAGGGCGTGTGGTCGCTGCTCGAACCGGACCAGGCCGGCAATGTCACCGCCGGCGACGTGCTGGCCGTCGACAGCCGCAACAGCCTGGTGCAGGCCCAGAGCCGGCTCGTGGCGGTGCTCGGCTGCGAGGACATGGTCGTCATCGAAACCCCGGACGCGGTGCTCGTCACCCCGCGTGGCCGGGCACAGGACGTCAAGGCCGTGGTCGAGCAGCTGAAGGCGACCGACCGCAGCGAACGCCTGATGCACCGGCGGGTATACCGGCCCTGGGGCAGTTACATGGGGGTCGACGCGGGCGAGCGCTTCCAGGTCAAACGCATCATCGTCAAGCCCGGTGAGAGCCTGTCACTGCAGATGCATCATCATCGTGCCGAGCACTGGATCGTCGTGCGGGGCACCGCCCGCGTGACCCGCGGCGAGGAGGTGTTCATGCTCACCGAGAACCAGTCCACCTACATCCCCATCGGTGAGACACACCGCCTGGAGAACCCGGGCACCATCGAACTCGAACTCATCGAGGTGCAGTCCGGCACGTACCTTGGAGAGGATGACATCGTCCGGTTCGATGATCGGTACAGTCGCGCCTGACAGCTTCCCGGTCCTCGCGGCCTGCTGTCATGCCGGGGTCGCATGCGGCTGCTGGTAACAGGGGCCGGCGGCTTTGTCGGCACGCAGCTGGTGCGGGCCTGCCAGCGGCGGTCCTGGGCCGTGGTCGGTTGCGGCCGCGGGCCACGCCCGGCCCACCTGGGCGAGCTGGCCGGATGGCATGCCTGCGACCTTGCCGCGCCGGAGCCGGACTTCCGCGCGGCCCTGGCCGATCTGGATGCCGTGGTGCACCTTGCCGCACTTGTCCACGATACAGCCGGAAACGCCGCGCAGGCGCACTACGAGGCGGTCAACGTGGCCGGTACCCGTGCCCTGGCAAGCCAGGCCTGCATCGCCGGTGCAGGCCAGTTCGTGTTCCTGAGTTCAACCAAGGTCTACGGCGATCCTGTAACCGTCGCCGCCGGCAACCAGGACCTGCTCGTTGACGAGTCCCGGGCCCCGGCGCCGGCCGGCCTGTACGGACGCACCAAACTGGCCGCCGAACAGGTATTGGCCGACATCGCCGGTGCCATGCCGGTGACCGTGTTGCGGCCGCCGCTGGTGTACGGTCCGGGCGTCGGGGCGAACTTCCTGTCACTGCTGCGCGCGGTCGACCGCGGTTGGCCGCTGCCGCTGGCCGCAGTCCGCAACCGGCGCAGCTACATTTACGTTGGCAATCTGTGCGAGGCGATCTGTCGGGCAATCGAGTGCCGGAGTGCGGCCTCCGGCACCTTTGTCCTCGCCGATGAACCGCCGTTGTCCACGCCCGGGCTGGTCCGCGCCCTGGCGCAGGCGCTGGGCCGCCGGCCCCGGCTGTTCGGCATCCCGCCACGGACTCTGCTGCGCCTCGGGGCGCTGTCGGGCCGGGGTGAACAGGTACGGCGTCTGTGCGAATCGCTGGTTGTGGATCCCTCGGCCTTCCGGCACGCCACCGGCTGGCAGCCGGTGGCCGATCTGCCCGAGGCATTGCGGCGCACGGTCGAGTGGTACCGCGGCGGCAGTGCCGTGTGATGGCGATCATGGTCTCGCTTGCCGTGTTCATCATCGCCGCGCTCGGCAGTGCCGCGGCAACCGGGCTGCTGCTCGCTTATGCCCGTGCCCGCAACGTGCTCGATGTGCCGGCAGGGCGCAGCGCGCATGCACTGCCGACACCGCGCGGGGCAGGCCCGGGCTTCCTGCTGTGCCTGCTGATGATTGTCGTGTTGTTGCGGGCAGGCGGACAGCTGACTGTCTGGCAGGCGGTCGGGCTGCTCGCCCCGGCGCTGCTGGTCTGCATCCTCGGCTGGGCCGACGATCACCGTCGCCTGGAGGTGCGCACCCGGCTTGCCGGCCAGGCCCTGGCGATCATCCCGGGTGCCCTGCTCCTCGCGCCCGTTGATGGTATCGACTTCGGCCTGTTCGGTGTGCCGGGAGGCGTGGCCGGGATGGCCGTGGTCGCGCTGGCCTGGCTGTGGTTCGTGAATGCGTTCAATTTCATGGATGGCGCGGACGGCTTCGCGGCCACGCAGGCGCTGTTGGCCGGTATCGCTGCCGGTGGCGGGTGCCTGGTGCTGGGTGACGTCCCGATGGCCGCGCTCGCAATGGGGCTTGCCGGTATCGCGGCCGGCTTCCTGGTGTGGAACCTGCCGCCGGCGCGCCTGTTCATGGGCGATTCGGGCAGCTATTTCTTCGGTTCGGTATTCACCGCGCTGGGCTTGCTGGCCGAGCAGCGCGGCACGCTGGCGGCGCCGGTGTGGACCATCCTGCTGGCACCGTTCATCTGGGATGCGTCGCTGACGCTGCTGGCGCGCCTGGCAGCCGGCGAACCCCCGCACCGGCCCCATGCCTCCCATGCCTACCAGCGATTGCTGCGGGCCGGCATGTCGCACTCGGGGCTGGCCGGGCGGCTGGTGGCCTTGAACCTGCTGGTCTGCTGGCCACTGGCAGCCATTGCCGCCATGGCGCCGGTGGGGCTGGCATGGGCCTTTCCGGCTGTTGGCATTATAATGGCGGGGCTGTGGTTGCTGGTCCGCATACACACCTCGCCCGCGGAGCCACCTTGAGAGACTCCGGATGAGAATCAGTCGGCGCACGTCCGTCATCATCCATGACCTGGTCATGATGGCCGGCGCGTGGGAACTGGCCTGGCTGGTGCGGTTCAACTTCTCGATCCCCGACGCGGCCTATTCCCAGGCCAACCTGAATTCCCTGCCCTACGTGCTGCTGATCCAGGGCGCCATCGCCTGGTATTTCGGCCTGTATCGGGGCCTGTGGCGCTTCGCGAGCATTCCGGACCTCTGGAACATCATCAGGGCGGGGTTTCTGGCGTCCCTGGCCATCACGCTCGTGCTGTTCATCCTGTTCCGGCTGCAGGACTTCCCGCGCTCGCTGTTCGTTCTGTATCCGGTGTTCGTGGTGTTCCTGCTGGGCGCGCCAAGGCTGGTCTACCGGCTGTGGAAGGACCATACCCTGGATCTCAAACAACTGGGCGCGGGCTCGCGGGTCCTGGTCATCGGCGCGGGGCAGGCCGGCGAAACGCTGGCGCGGCACATGCTCAGGGATCACACCCATATCCCCATCGGGTTCATCGATGACAAGCGCCGGCTCAGGGGCTCGCGCATCCATGGCCTGACGGTGTTCGGCGGCCTGGAGGTGCTGGAGGAGACCTGCCGCGAGACGAACCCGGATTTGCTGGTGATCGCCATTCCCTCCGCCGACAACAAGCAGATGCAGCGGCTGGTTGCGGCCTGCGAGCGCACGGGCGTGCGTTTCCGGACGCTTCCGGGCACCCGGGATCTCGCCTGGGGCGGCTCGTTCGTCTCGGAGCTTCGCGATGTCGCCATCGAGGATCTGTTGGGCCGGGCGAGGGTGGAGCTGGACTGGCAATCGATCAGTCGCGGCATATCCGGGCACCGGGTGCTGGTCACCGGCGGCGGCGGCTCGATCGGCGCGGAACTGTGTCGCCAGATCGCTCGCCTGGGGCCGGCCCGGCTCGTCGTTGTCGAACGCAGCGAATACAACCTGTTCAGCATCGACCGGGAACTGCGTGAGACGTTTCCGGCATTACGGCTGACCGCGCACCTCGGTGACGTCTGTGACAGCGCCGGCATGCTCGAGTTGATGTCTGACGAGCGCCCGGAGCTGGTGTTCCACGCGGCGGCCTACAAGCATGTGCCGCTGTTGCAGGAGCATGTTCGCGAAGCGGTCCGGAACAACGTGCTGGGGACGCAACGCGTTGCCTGCGCCGCGGCCCGGTCCGGCGTCGCGCGGTTCGTCCTCATCTCCAGTGACAAGGCCGTCAACCCGACCAGCGTCATGGGTCTGAGCAAGCGAGTGGCTGAAATCGTGTGCCAGGATCTGAATGCGCGCTCGGCCACGTCGTTCATCACCGTGCGCTTCGGGAATGTGCTCGACTCGGCCGGTAGCGTCGTGCCGCTGTTCCGCGAGCAGATTGCCCGCGGTGGCCCGGTAACGGTGACGCACCCGGAAGTGACGCGGTATTTCATGACCATCCCCGAAGCCTGCCAGCTCATCATGCAGGCCGCGGATCTCGGCGAGGGCGGCGAGATCTTCGTGCTGGACATGGGTAATCCGGTACGCATCAGCTACCTTGCAGAGCAGATGATCACGCTGTCCGGCAAACGGCCCGGCGAGGACATCGGAATCATCTACACCGGGTTGCGTCCGGGTGAGAAGCTCTTCGAGGAGCTCTTCCACAGCGAGGAGCAGGCCCTGGCCACGGCCCATGCCAAGATTCGCCTGGCACGGCATCGCAGCGCCGGGTCACAGCACGTCGCCGATACCCTGGAGGGGCTGGAGGCAGCGGTGGAGGCACTGGACACCGTGGCGCTGGAAGGGCTGATGCATGAGCTGGTCCCGGAGTTCGGGGCCGAGTCCGGGCGCAGGAGCGGCCCTGCAAGGGTCGTCGCCCTCAAGAACGAGGCCGGTTGAGGCCGCTGGCGCTCAAAGCCACCTGTATCTCTGGTACATTACCGCGCTTTCCGGGCAAGAGCACAGCCTGACAAGAGAGGAAGTTGCCGATGAAAATCGTGGTTCTTGGGGGAGACGGGTTCTGCGGCTGGCCCACCACATTGCACCTGTCCGCCCGCGGACACGAGGTTGTCGTGGTCGACAACCTGTCGCGCAGGAATATCGATAACGAACTGGAAGCCTATTCGCTGACCCCGATCCGGCCCATGGGAGAGCGCCTGCATGTCTGGCGCGAGCTCACCGGTGCGCATGTCGGTTTCCGCAACTTCGACGTGGCCCAGGACTACCACCAGCTCGTGGAGTTGCTCCGGGAGTTCCAGCCCGACGCCATCGTGCACTTCGCCGAGCAGCGTGCTGCCCCGTACTCGATGAAATCCTCGCGGCACAAGCGCTACACGGTCAGCAATAACATCAATGCGACCAATAACCTGCTGGCGGCAGTGGTCGAGACGGAAATCGACGCTCACATCGCGCACCTCGGCACCATGGGTGTGTACGGCTACGGCACGGCGGGCATGAAAATCCCGGAGGGTTATCTCGAGGTACACGTCGAGACCGAGCAGGGGGAGCGCGTCAGCCAGGAGATCCTCTATCCGGCCAACCCGGGCAGCATCTATCACCTGACCAAAACCCAGGACCAGCTCCTGTTCGCCTACTACAACAAGAACGACGGGGTGCGGGTTACCGACCTGCACCAGGGCATCGTCTGGGGTACCCAGACCGAGGAAACGCGGACCGATGAGCGCCTCATCAATCGCTTCGATTACGACGGTGACTATGGCACGGTCCTGAACCGCTTTCTCATGCAGGCGGCCGTCGAATATCCGCTTACCGTTCACGGCACCGGTGGGCAGACGCGCGCGTTCATCCATATCCAGGACACCGTGCGCTGCGTGGAGCTGGCGCTGGAGAACCCGCCCGGGCGCAATGAGCGCGTTCGCATCATGAACCAGATGACCGAGACCCACAGGGTGCGGGAACTGGCGGAGCTGGTGTCACGGCTCACCGGCGCGAAGGTCGAGTTCGTACCCAATCCCCGCAAGGAGGCAGACGAGAACGAACTCCACGTGGAGAACCGCTCGCTGCTCTCGCTGGGCCTGCAACCGGTCACGCTGGAGAATGGTCTGCTTGGCGAGGTGGCGGAAATCGCGGCGGCCTACGCCCATCGCTGTGATCTCACAAAAATTCCCTGCCGCTCGCTGTGGACTGCCGAGCAGGCTCCGGGCGAAGTGACCGTGCAGGGCAAAGCGGCCTCGGCGGGCTCTGCCGGCTGATGCAGAACCCGCTGGTCGTAGCCGGGCACGCAGCGTGCCGGCGACGGCGGTGGCGCGAGCGTGTATCGCGCAATCAACGGGGCAGGGGATGAAGCAGCTTGGCCTGGAATTCTTCGTTTTCTACCATGACAGCGGCCGCCTCGCGCCGGTCATCGATGGCATTTCCGATCCCCGGCTCAAAGCAGTAGATCTGAATGATCTGGTTGTTCCGCCGGAACTTCGCATGCACCAGCTCGACGAGGATGCGAACCGCGCTCTGTTCTCGGAATACCTCGGCCATTACCTGTTGCCCGTCCGCGGAACGATGGTGGGGACCTTCACCTACTCCGTTCCCTTGAAGTTCTCCCGCGAGTGGGCCGAGCGTACCGGCATCGCGGTTTTCGCCGATCCGCCACTGACCTTCGAGCTGATGCTTGGCCAGGCGTACGAGGAGGGCCGCTGCTATGGCGTGGAGTTGTCGAACCCGTTCCGGCAGTTTCCGCGGTTCATGGACGAGGTGCACGAGAAGTTCCGCGTTGGTCCACGCAGCCGGCCCGAGGTCGGGCCCTACAAGGGTAGTGTTGTCGTAGACCGACGTTCATACGAGGCATTCCAGTACTGGCTCCGGGATCTCCTCCCCTATTTTCTTCGCAAGTTCCCCTGGGAGCAGGAGGAGAGTCCGTCCTCGTACTCCGCCAGCGAACACTCGGGAAAATCCGACAACGAAATCAGGGCAAGCCGGTATCGCTGGGGGCTGGGTGTGTTCCTGGAGCAGTGCATGGCGTACTACTTCGGTCAGGTGTTCCGGGATCGGCTCACCCGGATCGGCGAAGCCATCAACGACAATCGACCCGCCCCCGACCTGACAACGCTTGTGCGCTCAGTGCAGCGGGACAACACGATAATCATCGCCTTTGCCAACCAGCAGTACGACCTGGTTTTGCGAAACTGGATCGCGGCCGCACGCCGCTGCGGGGTCGACAACTTTCTTGTCATCGCGCTCGACCCGGCGACAGAGGACCTGTGCCTGCGCCTGAATCGTCCCTATTACCGCATGTATCCCCGCGAAGGCGATTTCAAGGAGCTGATGCGTGCCCGCGTGCGCCTGTTTCGTGATCTTTCGGCTATCGGTGTGGATTTCATCAATTCCGATATCGATGCCATCTGGATGCAGGACCCGCAGTCCTACCTGCGCTCGCTGCCGGGCGACATTCTCATCTCCCAGGGAACCATTCAGCCCCCCGACCTGCACGCGCAGTGGGGCTTCACCCTGTGTTCCGGATTCTTCATGTCCCGGGCCTCGGAGCGCATGCGGCTGTTCTACGAGTTGATGATCGAAGACGACCGCGGAGACCAGATAAGCCTCAACCATGTACTGGCCGATGACAACATCCGCTTCGACCCCGTGGAGTACTACGAGAAGACATTTCGCAACAAAATCGTGAAGTGCTCAAGGGAGCCCATTGTCGGCAGGGGAGACAACTTCGCGGCGGTTGTGTTGCCGCATCACCTGTTTCAACGGATGGTGGAGGAGGGTACGACGGCATACGTGAAACATCCCCTGGCCCCCAAGAGCCAGCCGGAGAAGCTTCGATGCCTGCGTGAGCTCGATTGTCTGGTGGATGAACCGGCCGCTCAGGCGCTGTCGTCGACAACGGCGGCGGGTTGAGAAGGGCTGCGCCAGCAGCCAACCAGCCAGCGGACAGGTGCGGTGATCCGCCATGAAGTGGATTCCCGCATGGCATGCAGCTCGGTGCGAACCGACTGCAACTCTCGATTGGCGGCCCGCAACTCATCGGCCAGGCGCGTGGCCTCATGCTGCAACTCGCTGTTTACCTCGCGAACCCCCGACAGACCCCTGGTCAGGTCCAGGTGACGGCGCAAGGTTGTGGCACCCTGCATGCCCAGCGTGGGCGGGTCATCCATTTCAGGGTGGTAGCCAACCGAGCGCATGACATCGCCGTGCACGGCCCAGAACAGTCGCAGCATGTCTTCTCCGAGGTCCTGCTGCCAGCCGGCGCTCGCCCCCCTACGGAAGAACTCCCGGTTCATCCGGTTCAGGCTTTCGAACCCGGGCAGCGCCAGGCCGGAGTCCGGGAGTGCGGTGAACTCGGCGATGGCCTTGATGAAGTCATCCTGGTTGTGAAGGAAATCCTCGTATCGCAGGAACAGCATGTTGTCGTTCTGCATCGCCTGCCAGTCACGTACGTGTTCGGCCCAGAGACCAAACGGGACCTGGCCGAGGACGACGTCGGCCAGGGACACATAGCGGCTTGCGAAATTCACGAGATAGTTGAAGTACGAACACACGACGTCCCGTCCATCGCGCAGGATGTAGATCACGCGATCATCCTCGGCGGCGTTGCTGTCTGGCGGGCGGTGCGTCTTGACGAAATACGTCCTGGCGCTCTGACGCATGAGTTGCAGCCGGCTTCGGGAAATCAGGCGATTGCTGACATGGCCGGTGAGGCGGCTCATTTCGGTGTTGGCGCCGATATCGAAGCGATCCCCGTGCAGGGAATACGTTTCCTGTCCGAATCGCTTGTGCAGGATCATGCGGGTCAGCGTGTTGCCCGAGCGCGGATAGGATGCTAGCCAGGTGATCATGCGGGGCGCTCTCTTGCCGTAGAGAACCAGGGGCCGGAACTCGCGGCGATTATAGCCGATGCCACGTGCGTAGTCGGCGCAGTATTCACAGGGGGCGCAGTGACAGCAGGTCCTGGCGGCCCAGTCTGCCTTCCTCGATGCTCAGGATGTCGAAGAAGCGCCCGAACCGGGATTCGATGAACTCACGCGAATGGTAGGTGAGCCCATAGTCGGCATGCTCGGCAAATGCCATGGCGCCGAGTGTCTTCTCGGGGTACGAGCGATAGAGTATGCCGGCGTCGCAAAGGGCCTTGTCCTCGTAGGGATGAAAGGCCGGATCGAGCTTCCTCCGGGCATTGTGCCTGACCGCGAAGTGGCTGTGGACGGTCAGCAGCACCAGTCCGCCAGGGACGGTTATCCGCCGCAGTTCTCCCAGGTAGTGGTCATGCGCATCCGGGGGCAGATGGGTAAATACGGATATGCCGAAGACGATATCGAACCGCGCATCGTCGAACGGCAGCGCCTCGCCCGGGATGAGTGTGGAGCAACTGAGGAACGGGGCGACCCTGGACAGCCATGTTATGCAGTGCTCGCAAACGTCGGCGCTGTGCATCTGCAGGCCCATCTCGGTGGCGAGGACGATGGAGACTCCACCTGCCGCGCAACCCCAGTCCAGAACGGACAGGTCCTGCGGGCGAGCCGCGTAATGGCTGGAAATCGCTCCGCTGATCATGTCCGAGCGTCGCCGACATGCCCCGCAGTATCCCTGCCAGTTCCTTGCAGCGTTCTTGGCAACGCCGGAGGCGCGGGCAAACTCTGCCACCGTGGGCGGGGTCATGTCCTCCAGTACTGGCATCTGGGTTGTCTCAGGCAGACCGGCCTTGCGAATGCGGGAATCGTCGTTGCAGGATAGCGGCGTTCCGGTGTGGTCGGCAAACCGTCCGCAGCAGCAGTGCCCGATTCACCTGACACCGCTGTCGTCCTTTTGCTATCCTCGCTGGCGTGGCTGCCAGGCGCGGTCGTGGCGACAATCAGCGCGAAGCGGGGCGTTGATGCCGCGCGCCAGAGCAGGCATCTGTCGCCCCGTCCGTTCGTTACCGCCATCCCTGAGGGTCCGTGTGCATGCCGAGTACAGGCGCTGTTCCGCAGGTCATCCTGATCATGGGTGCGCGGCGCACCGGAACCACATTGATGAACCAGATCCTGTGCAACGATCCACGTGCGAACCCGCATGTGGCCGAGTGCCAGCTGCTGGTGAATGTCTGCGATAACCTCCGCTGGTCCGAGAACAATTACGACCGGGTGGTCCGCTGGTACTTCAGCGATCGCGCGGATGCCCTGGGCTGGTTCCGGCGCTGTACGGATGATTTCCTCCGCACCGCGGCGGCAAACCTTGGAAACCCGTCCTTCCTGGTGCTGAAGGCGCCCGCTTTCAGCCAGTGCAAACAGCAGCTCGACGAGCTTCTGCCGCAAGCGCGCAGCGTAGTCTGCGTAAGGAATCCCCTCGACCAGGTGGTGTCGGAACTGGACGTGGGTGAGCGTCAGATTCAGAAGGGCATCCATGCGAAGGCAGCAGAGGCTGCGCGGAACCGCGATGTGAAGATGCTGGCCGAACGCTACGCCTCGGTCTACGAGAAGCTGCTGCCGCAACTGGGTGCGCGTGACCTGATCGTGCGCTACGAGGATCTCATCAACAATCTCGATGGAGAGCTCAGCCGACTTGAAGCGCACACGGGGCTGGATCTTGGCGGCTATGATCCGGCCAGTGCTTGGAAGCGCTTCGAGCACAAGAGCGAGCTTGCCCGAATGCCGGCCCATGTGGAGCAGTACGGCAGCCCTCTCGACAAGTCGCGCGTTGGGCGGTTCGAGCATGCGCTGTCAGCAGCGGAGGTGGATCAGATCCGGCAGGTATGCGGGCCATTGCTGGCGCGTTTCTATCCTGACCCGGTAATCGATCCGCCGCGGGGCGCGCGCCGCTAGGCTCGGCAGCCGGACCCCGGTGCCCCGGCTCCGGAGGATGCTTCCGATGGCGCGCACCGCACCCCCGGGCCAGGCGTTGGCCACCTATCCGTAGCGGCGTTTTCACGGCGGCCGTGCGTCGTGCGAGAATGCGGCGGGGGCGGGCAGGTGATCACCCTGTCCACGGAAAAAACAAGGGAGAGACAGTGAGCCAGAAACTCAAGAAGGCGGTGTTCCCGGTGGCGGGCCTGGGCACCCGATTCCTGCCGGCCACCAAGGCCAACCCGAAGGAAATGCTGCCCATCGTCGACAAGCCGCTCATCCAGTACGCTGCCGAGGAGGCCGTGGCGGCGGGCATCACCGACCTCATCTTCATCACCGGGCGGAACAAGCGCTCCATCCCGGACCATTTCGACAAGGCCTACGAGCTGGAAATCGAGCTGGAGCAGGGCGGCAAGCAAGCGCTGCTGGAGACGGTCCGAGGCATTCTGCCGCCGGGGGTGAACTGCATCTACATCCGCCAGCCCGAGGCCCTGGGCCTGGGGCATGCCGTGCTGTGCGCGCAGCCTGTGATCGGCGACGAACCCTTCGCGGTGCTGCTGGCCGATGATCTCATCGACGGCGGCGCCCGCCACTGCCTGCAGCAGATGGTCGAGGTGCACGAGCAGCATGGCGGTGCCGGTGTGGTGGCGGTGCAGTCCGTGCCCAGGGAGGATACCCGCAAGTACGGCATCGTCGAGGTAGACAACTTCACCGATCGCGCCGGGGTGATGCGCAGCATCGTCGAGAAACCGGACCCGACCGTGGCGCCGTCCACCCTGGCGGTGGTGGGGCGCTACATTCTGCCCGGGCGCATCATGCAGCTGCTGCAGACCACCGGCCGCGGCGCGGGCGGCGAGATCCAGCTCACCGACGCGATTGCCGATCTGCTGGCCGAGCAGGAGGTGTTCGCCTACGAGTTCGAGGGCCGGCGCTACGACTGCGGCTCCAAGCTCGGCTACCTTGAGGCAACAGTCGACTACGCCCTGAAGCACGATGAGCTGGCGGCGGACTTCCGTGCCTTCCTGAAGGCCCGCGGCACCGACTGAGCGACTGCCCGCCCGGGTCGCTTCACCCCGGGCTCGGCAGCGCCTGCCGCGCGGGCAGGCGCACGCCCCCACGTGCCCGAGTCGGGGCTCAGGGCGGTTCCAGGCTGCGGCGCAATGCCAGGCTGGCCCAGGCCGGGCCGACGACGGCCAGCGCCGCGCAGGCGAGCGGGGCGCCCGCCCAGGGGGCTCCGAGCACCAGCAACGTCAGGCCGGAGAACAGGCACCACAACCCCGGCACGAGGACGGCCGTCCACAGGGCGCCGCCGCGCAGTGCAGCGACACAGAGGCCGACTGTCACCATTGCCGTCGGATCCGGATGGAGGCCGAAAGCCTCCGCCTGCAGGTAACCGCGACCTGTCAGTGGGGCAATAAAGGGATAGGCGAGCAGCACCGTCATGGCGAGCAGCATGCCCGCTGCTTGTGCCGGGTTGCTCCGTGGCGGCGGCAGACCGCGGCCGGTGACGGCGAGAAGCAGGAGCAGGGCGGCCTCGAGGATGAAGGCCAGGCCCAGGTAGTCACCGGCCCAATGGATGACTGCATAGCGCTGGGCCAGGAAGCTCACACCCACCCACAGCCACGACGCGGCGACGAGTGCCAGGGCGGTCCGTGTTCGACGGCGCAGGACCAGCGCCAGCGAGAGGGCCCCGACAGCAAGGCCCGCCAGGTGCAGCGGCCAGTACCCGGCGTTTGCAGCTTCGATCAGCCGGAAGTAGACCTCGGCCGTAAACGGGACGTAATCGGCGAGTCCGTAGCCGCCGGTTTCGTCGGTCACAGTGCTTCGACGTGACGGAGCATGCGTTGGCGGAGCGCCGGGGTGGGCAGCGGCCCGGCCCCGGCCAGCATGTTCTCGTGCATGTGCCCGGTTTGCGTGGTCGCGGGAATGGCGCAGGTCACGGCCGGATGACTGATGATGAAACGCAGCAGGAAGTCCGCCCATCCCCGGCAGCCGAAGGCGTCCGCCGCCCAGCCGGGCACGGCTGCGCGGCGCTTCAGGCCCTTGATGAGCCGGCCACCGTCGTAGGGGCGATTGGCGATGACGGCGATACCCTTCTCGCGTGCCAGTGGCAGCAGGCGCTGCTCGACCGCGCGGTGGGTGAGATTGTAGGTCAGCTGGACGAAGTCCAGCGGCTCGCGTGTCATCACCTGTTCCAGTTCACGGTGGCGGCGGCCGTGCGACGTGGTGATGCCGAGGTGGCGGATGTGTCCGTCGGCCTTCAGTTCGCGCAAAGCCGCCAGGTGATCCTGCCAGGCCAGGAGGTTGTGGACCTGCACGAGGTCCAATGTCGTGACCCCCCAGCGCGCCGCCTGCGCGGCTACCTGCGCCCGGGTCGCGCCGCCGTCCCGGGTCCATACCTTCTCCGCGGAAAACATTGTGTCCTGCTCGCCGAGCTGCGCGAGGGCGAAGCCGAGCACGTCGGCGGAGGAGCCGTACATCGGCGAGCAGTCCACCAGGCCGCCGCCGTGTTCGAACATCGCCTGCAGCACCTGTGTGCGTGCCAGTCGCAGGCCGCGGTCCTCGCCGACGTTGAAGGTCTGCCAGGTGCCCATGCCGACCACCGGGATACGCTCGCCGCTGCGCGGGACCGGCCGTTGCAGCAGGCGTCCGCTCTCACCCTCCGCCCGCGAACCGAGCGCCGCAGCGGCCATGCCGGCGCCCAGCAGGCGCAGGGCCTTCCGGCGGTGAAGGCGCCGCTTCAAGCGCTTGCCTCCGACGCTGTGCCGATGAGCACGGGCCGCGGGCACCGAAGCGCCGGCAGGGCCCGGCAGGCCGGCCGAGGACCGGTTGCATCGATCCCATGACCACGCGGGCCGGGATCCGGTGCGCCGGAACAAGCGGTTCGGATCGCCCTGGCGGGACTGCTCACGGCCGTGAACCAACAGGCCCGCGACCAGCGCAACGACGCGGGCCCGACCACCGGACTTTTCGGGGCTTGCACGTTCGGTTTTTCGGGGCGCTGAGGCAGGGCATTACCGCTCCGTGCCAGGGCAGCGAACCGGCATGGCGCGATGGACAGCGGCCGGGCAGCGTCATCGCTGCGACGATCATCGGCACAGCCCGTGCGGGCAGAATCCACCGTGGCGGCAGTGGTCGCCGCCGGCAGCGCTGACGTCTGGATGGCCTTGGGCATGCGGGCCATGGTCGGGAG
>CAYGQN010000071.1:0-13859 GCA_964351795.1 uncultured Gammaproteobacteria bacterium | reverse complement strand
GAAGCCACCAGAACCCAACGCCGGGGGTGTTCGCGGCTGAAGCCGCTCCTACGGGAGGGGGACCAGGCGCCGGGGGGATTCGCGGCTGAAGCCGCTCCTACGGGAGGTGGAACGGACGCCGGGTCGGGGGAGCGAAGGCGCAATGGCGGAATGCGGCCAGGCGCGGCGGAAACTCAGATCATTGCTTCGATGAGCTTCGGCCCCGGCTCGCGGACCAGGTCGCGGAACAAGGCATCGAACGCCTCCACAGTGTCCACCCGCTGCGCCGGCACCCCCATGCCCGCGGCAATGTGGACGAAGTCGAGCGTCGGGCGATCAATCTCCAGCGTCGAGCGCGCCCGCGGGCCGGCCTCACCACACTCGAGCCGGTCAAACTCGGTCTCAAGTACCCCGTAGCGGCGGTTGTTGAAGATGACCGTGAGCACATCGGCGCCTTCGCGCGCCTGGCTCCACAACGCCTGTGGCGTGTACATCGCACTGCCATCGGCCTGCAGGCTGACGACCTTGCGATCCGGGCAGGCAATCGCCGCGCCCAGCGCTACCGGCATACCCTGGCCGATGGCCCCGCCGCAGTGGCTGAGCATGTCGTGCGGGTTGGCACCAGCCAGCGGACCGAGCTTGCCGAAGCCCGAACCCACCGTCTCATCCACGACGATGGCCTGCTCGGGCAGGTGCCGCGTCAGCGCCGCAATGATAGCCGCTGCGGTGAGCGGACCACTGTCGCAGGGCACGGCATGGCGGGCGTTCAGCGGCGCATCGCCAGGCTTCACGCCAAGCGCGTCGGCCACCCGGCGCAGCGCGTCCACCGCGTCCTCGGCCGGTGAGGCAATCACCACTTCCTCGCAGGTCGGCGGCGCCATACGGCTGGAGCGGCCCGGGTAACCGAAGAAGGCAATCGGCGCGTCGGTGCCAAACATCAGCAACCAGTCGCAATCGGCCAGCAGTTCGCCGGCCGGCTCGGGGAAATAGGGCAGGCGGTGAATCACCGGCCGCCCGGCACCGGATTCCAGCCGCGTGAACAGCGTATCGTGCAGGAGCAGCGCGCCGGTCTTGTGTGCGATGGCGCCCGCCAGTGCCAGCCCCTCGCCCATCAGTGGCGCACCGCCCATGAGAATCGCACCGCGACGACCGGAGCGCAGTCGCTCGACCGCAGCCGCGACCCTGGCTTCGCCGATCTGCGGCACGACTGGCAGGTCGGCCGCCGCACCGGGCGCGGGCGCCGGATCCCAACTGCAATCGGCCGGGACGATCAGCGTGGCGACCTGGCCGGGCGGCCCGCCCGCCGCGGTGATGCACTCGCGCGCCAGCGCCGGCAACGACGCGGGGGTGGGCACCGAGCGCACCCAGCCGGACACCGGCCGGGCGATGGCGGCGATATCGCTGGTCAGCGGCGCGTCGTACTTGAGATGGAAGGTGGCATGCTCGCCAACCACGTTCACCAACGGCACGCGCGCGCGCCGGGCATCGTGAAGATAGGCCAGCGCATTGCCCAGCCCCGGACCGAGGTGCAGCAGGGTGCTGGCCGGTTTGCCCGCCATGCGCGCATAGCCGTCGGCCGCGCCTGCCGCCACACCTTCGAACAGGGTCAGCACCGGGCGCATCGCCGGCACTTCATCAAGCGCCGCGACGAACCGCATCTCCGACGTGCCAGGGTTGGTGAAACAGACCTCGATACCACCATTGACGAGGGTGGCCAGCAGGGACTCGGCGCCGTTCATTCGATAATGCTCCGCTAATAACAGGGCCGGGCGCCGGCGGGTACTGCGCGCTTCAACCGCCGGCCCCGTGAGACGGGCAGTGTAACGCGGGCGCCAGCCGCCGCGCAGGCCGGGCCGGGCTCAGGTCAGCAGGCGCAGGACGGCATAGGTAACCGCGAACGCCAGCAGCACGCCGACTCCCGCCAGGCTCCAGGCGTGCATGATTCCGCTGGGGCGCACCTGCACGGATACCTCAGGGCTGGTGATGGCGCGATGGATCAGCCAGGCGATGAACGGGGCCGTCAGGAACGACAGGGTCGTGGCTACCGTCACCAGCAAGCGGAACGAGTCCAGCAGCTGCGTCACCACGATGCCACCGCCGATAGTCAGCGTCAGCAGCGACAACAGGTAGGGTCGACCCGACACATCGTTCTGCCCCGCCACCTCGGCGCTGCGCCAGCGCAGCACCACGGCGGGCATGATGCGGGCAAAGCCATCCATGGCCGTCAGCACAGTGGAGTACATGGTGGCGAAAGCCGCCGTGGCGATGAGTGGCCAGCTCCAGTCACCCAGCGTGCGGGTATACAGCGCAATGACCTGCGCGGCGAAGCCACCGGCGGAGTCGGCGAACTGCTCATCCGCGCCGTGCATGATGCCGGCGCCAAGCACCATGAAGCAGACCGCCAGCAACACGGTGCCGAGGTAGCCCACATGGAAGTCGAAGCGGGCCTCGGCGGCGCCGATACGGCGGTGCTGATCCCCGGCCTTGGCGGCCGTCCACATGGACTGCATCACCGCCGCATCCAGCGGCGCCGGCATCCAGCCGGCCAGGGCAGCGATGAACATCACCGTGGGCAGCGTCAGGTCGGCCGGCAGCCATGGTGTGCCGCTGAAATCCACGAACGGCACCGCCAGGATGGCCGCCAGCACCGTGGCCACGAACAGCGCGGCCATGAGTACCTTGATGATGATGTCGAGCAGATGGTAACGGCCGACTGCCAGTATCACGGCCGTGACCACCAGGATAAGCACCGACAACTCGCTGGCCGGCATACTCACCCCGGCGCCGGCCTTCAGCAGGCCGGCGGTGACCAGCGTCACCGCCGCCTGGGAAATGAACACGGCCACGAAGAACACCGCCGTGAAGACGCCGAGCGCCCAGCGACCTTGGCGTCGAAAGCTCTCGACCAGGCTGAAGCCGGTGTCGGCCGTGTAGGCTGCGCCATAACGGAAGGCGGGATACTTGGCGGCGTTGGCGGCGAGGATGATGACCAGCATCGCCAGCCCGTAGCTGGCCCCGGCGCGGGTGCACTGGACCAGGTGGGACACGCCGATGGCCGAGGCGGCGAACAGCAGGCCGGGGCCGAGTTGGCGCCAGCGCCCCGGCGCCGCTGCCGGTTGAGTGACCGCTCCCAAGTTAGCCCTGCGCCCCGTCGTCAAAGCCGGTGATTGTACTCAATCCACCGGCCCTGCGCAGGCGCGGTGTAGCACCAGCCGGGGCCATGGGGATTGACCATCGCGGCACGTCACGCGCCAACCGGCCGGGTCATTCAGGGTTGATGGCGCAACCGCCTGCGAGGCCCGGCACTACAGCGCCGAGGCAACCAGGTAACCCGAGCCGCCGCCCAGGCCCGGGCCGGGATGGGTGGACGCGCCGATGTGGTATAGCCCCTTCACCGGGGTGTCGTGGTTCTTCAGTGCCCGCAGGGGCCGCCACAGCATGAACTGGTCCAGGGTGCAGGCGCCGCCATAGGGATCCCCGCCCACCAGGTTGATGTTGATGGCCTCCAGGTCCGCCGGCGAAAGCACGGTGCGGGCGATGATGTTGCCTTCAAGGTTCTCGACGTGCGCCGCCACGCGCGCGACGATGCGATCGGCGTAGGCCTCGCGCACCGCCTCGGTCCAGGCGCCATCGGCGGGTACCGGGATCTCGCCGGCGGCATCACCGCGGATCACCGGCGGCAGCTCCTGCAGCTGCAGCCACAGCAGGCCCTTGCCCGCCGGCACACGCGAGGGATCCAGCGCCGCCGGCTGGCCGCAGACGATGGTCGCAGCGTCGGGCAGCAGGCCACACTCGGCCTGGTTCACGGCTGTCGACACACCATCGAGGCCTGGCGTGATGTGCACCATGGCCACCTCAGCCAGGGCCGGATCACGCCAGCGCGGCGGTTCGCTCATGGCGATGTGGATCTGCATGTCGGCCTTGCCGTGCCGGAACTGCTGCGCCTGCTCCAGCACCGGCTCCGGCACGTGCTGTCCGTCCAGCAGCCGCGTGTACAGCTGCGAGGGCGTGACGCTGGCCAGCACCGCCTCGCTGGCGCTGTAGCGCGTGCCGTCGGCCGCCAGCACGCCGGTGGCGCGGCCGCCGTCGACTTCGATGCGGGCCACGTCCACGCCGGTATGCAGCGAGCCGCCGCGCGCTTCGATGAGCTGGCGGAAGGCCTCCACCAGGTTCACCGCCCCGCCCTTCACCACCGGGCAGCCGGCGGCCTCCAGGGTGAAGCAGATGAGCTTGCCCATCTGCCCCGAGGCCGCGTCGTCCGGGCTCAGGCCGGCATGCAGCGGCCAGGCCGCAAAACAGGCCCGGGTTTCCTCGGCGCGGAAGTCCTGCTCCAGCCAGGCACGGGCGCTCTGCATGCCGCGGCCGAAGTAATCGGCCATGGCCCGCACGCCCCGCTTCCAGGTGGCCCTGGCGAAGGTTCTGACCGTGGCCAGGTTCCACAGCTCGGTGCTAAGCAGCGTGAATGTGAGATCGAGCCCGGCTTCCAGTTCGCTCAGCGCGAGCTGGTAGCGCTGGCCGTCGCCGGCGCCAAGCGCATCCATGGCGGCGATGTTGGCCTTGCGATCGCGCCGCAGGATGAAGTGCCGGCCATCGGGCAGGATGGCCGCGGTGGGCGCGTCGGTGTTGCAGTACTCAAGGCCGTACTGCGCAAGTTCCTCGGCGAGTTCAGCATAGCCGGGCGAGGTGACGAACAAGGGGTGCCAGTTCGACAGCACGTCGTGGATGAACCCCGGGGCGGTGATCTCCTCGGTGCGGATGCAGCCACCGAGCCTGTCATTGCGCTCGAGCACGCAGACCTTCCTGCCCTTGCGCGCAAGCAGCGCTGCGGCCACCAGCGAGTTGATCCCGCTGCCGATGATGACGACGTCGGCGCCAGCCATGCTCTTCTCTCCCCCGGTTGACCGCGCGCGGCGGTAATGACGCGTCTCAGGCGACGCGCTTCAGATCGTTCTCGCTCAGGCGGGCGTTCAGTTGCTCGCCGAACTCATCGGCCAGGGCCGCGTCGCGCAGCGCCCGCAGCAGCTCGGCCGGCTGCTCGCGGGCGGCGATGTCGTCCAGGACTGCCAGCAGCCGCTGATAGTTGCCGAAGCCGCGCTCATGGGTCTCACCGTAGCCCTTCACCAGCCGCTGGCACTCGGCCAGCGCAATCGCGAAGTCGTAGTCGCTGGCGGCCAGGCGCTTGATGCGCTCCAGCCAGTCGTTGATGTTGGCCTCTTCCCGGGCGAAGCGCAGCGTGAGGCGCCGCATGCCACGCATGCCGGCCAGGGTGTAGAGCATGAGAAAGCCGGACAACTTTGCCGTGTGCACCTTGCGACCACTGCTGAACAGCCTGCCGAGCAAACGCCGCACCGGCGCCGTGCGCAGGATCCAGGCGCCGAGGGCACGCGGCATCGTGTCGGCGATCTCCTCCACCCGCGGGTGCATGAACTCGACGATGTAGGTGAGCTGTTCCGGCTTGCTCTCCACCTCTTCCTTCACGCGCTCGAAACGCGAGCGGCGGGTTTTGAGATCCGCCACGCGAATGGTGTCTTCGAAAGTCATCCACAGGGCAAGGTGACGCGCCACCGCCTGCGTGAGGGCGAAGTCGCGCGCGGCTCCGCCGCTGGCGGCGTCCACGCTGCGCACCTCGGCCATGCGGTTGAGGTACTCGGCGCCGTAGCGCACGTCCTGGAAATCGATGGCCCGACGCAGGCCGGCTATCAGCACGTCGTGGCAGGATTCGGGGAACACGTCGTACACGCGGTTGATCTGCGTGTTGACCGCGTGGTTTGGCGACCGCGGGCGCTCGCCGCTGGTGGTGGCCGGGGGAACCGGCGCGGCAGCCGGCTCGACAAGCTCGCCACTGGCACGTTCGAAACCGGCTGCGAAGGCACGCAGGCTGGCCTCCACGCCCACCCCGCCCTTGCGGATGGCCTCCTCGAACTGCTCGCGCCGGAACGGCAGCAACCCGGAGCCGGCAACCGCGCCGAACATGACCGCCGAGATGACGCTGCCGGCCTGGTCGGCCACGGCCGCCATGTCGAAGCAGATGAACTGCTTCGCCTTCTCGGCGCCGGCGGCAATGATAGCCTCGGCATTGACGCGCCCGTCGGCCATGGCCGCCTTCTCGACATAGGAGTAGTCGCGATGGTTGGAGGCGATGAGCGTGGTCTGCTCGGGCGTGACAAAGCCGCGCAGCATGGCTCGCCCGGCTTCTACCAGTTCACCGGCGACGACGATGTCCACGTCGCCGGCCACTGGCATCAGCGCCATGATCGGCGGCTTGCCGGCCCGCTCGGCGTGGGACCTGGGAAAGATCTCCACGTAGTACACCGTGGCGCCGGTACGCTGGGCGACGCCCGGGACGGAGGTTGCCTGGGCGTAGCAGGCATTGGACTCGGCTACCTGCACCAGCCAGTCCGACAGCACGCCACCGCCCTGGCCGCCCATGGCGGTGATGGCAATCTTGATGGCCCGGGGTGAGCTGCTGGTAGTCAAAACGTCACCTCGCTCAGGCGGCGGTCGATGCGCCCCTGCAAGTGATTGATGACCCGGCGGCGGATGCGTGCCAGGAAGTGGTCCAGGCGGGTCGGGTTGTGGACGATCTCGGCCCGGTAGAAGCTTGGACACAACACCGCCGCGTGCGCCACCTCGCCACAGACACCGCAACCCACGCAGCTGTTGAGCACCTTGGCAATCGGGTCCGCGCGCAGCGGATCCGGGTTGTCGGCGATGGTCAGCGAGGGGCAGCCGGACAGGCGGATGCAGGAGTGATCCCCGGTGCAGGTGTCCGGGTCAATGCCGAAGCGCTCGCGTACGTAGCGACCGCCGGCCTTGAGACGTGCACGGATCTGCGGCTTGATGCGGCGCTGGCGATTGAGCTGGCATTCGCCCTCGGCGACGATGACCTTCGGGCCGTAGTCCGGCGTGGTCATCGCCTCGCGCAGCACCTTCAGGGACTGCGCGATGTCGTAGGTACGCACCTTGCGCACCCAGCGCACGCCGATCCCCTTCACCGCGTCGACGATGGGAATGCGGTACTGGCGGTTCTTGGCATCGGCACTCGAGGAGGGGATCCACTGCCCGCCGGTGGCGGCGGAATAGCCGTTGTCCACCACCACGATGACGCCATCGTGCTGGTTCTCGACCGCATTGCCGACGCTGGTGGCAAGGCCGTTGTGCCAGAAGCCGCCATCACCGACCAGCGAGATGGCGCGGTTCTTGTGACGCATGTTCAGGGCCGAGGCACTGGAGGGACCAAGGCCGTAACCGGTGACGGTGTTGCCCATGTTGAACGGCGGCAGAGTCGCGAAAGTATGGCAGCCGATGTCGGCGCTGACCTGCAGCGTGTGGCCGACCTCCTTCTCAAGCAGCTTCATGGCGGTGAAGAAGGGCCGCTCGGGACAGCCGGTGCACATGCCCGGCGGGCGCAGCGGCACGTTGCCGGCAAGCGCCGCCGATGCCTTGCCCACTTCGATGAGCGGCGCGGGCGCGGCCTCGGGCAGGGCTTGCGGGGCATGCTTTTTCAGGAAGGCCTCGATGCCCGCACGCATCACCGGGCCGGTGTACTCGCCGGCCATGGGCAGCATGCCCTTGCCTTCGATGCGGGTCTGGATGTCGCGCCGGCGCAGGATGGTGTTGACGGCCTGCTCGATGAAATCCGGCTGACCCTCCTCGACGATGAGGATGGCATCCTTGCCCTGGCAGAACTCGACGAACTCCTCCTCCACCAGCGGGTAGGCAACATTGAGCACGTAGGTGGGGATGGTGGTGTTGCCGAACACATCCGAGCAGCCGAGCAGTTCCTGCGCTCGGTTCACCGTGTTGTACAGGCCGCCAAGCACCACGATGCCAACCTTGTCGTGCTGGCCGGGGATGAACTCGTTCAGGCCTTCCTCGCGGATGAACTTCGTGGCCGCCGGCCAGCGCTTGTCGATCTTCTCGGTCTCGTGCGTGTAGGTGTATGGCGGCAGAATGATTTTCGACGGATCCCGGACGGGGTTGTCCAGCGCATCGGACACCTTGAAATCCGGTGCGCGATTGTCACTGGCGATGAAGGTGCCGTGCACGTGGCAGGCCCGGATCCGCAGCTCGATCATCACCGGCGTTTCGCTGGCCTCGGAGAGTTCGAAACCCTTCTCCACCGCGCGCACGATGGTGGGCAGGTTGGGCCGTGGGTCCAGCAGCCACATCTGCGACTTCATGGCGAAAGCGTGCGAGCGCTCCTGCATGATGGAGGCGCCCTCGCCGTAATCCTCGCCGAGGATGATGAGCGCCCCGCCCTTCACGCCGGCCGAGGCGATGTTGGCCAGGGCATCGGAGGCGACGTTGGTACCCACGGTGGACTTCCAGGTGACAGCCCCGCGCAGCGGGTAGTTCACCGAAGCGGCGAGCGAGGCCGCCGCCGCGGCCTCGCTGGCAGACTGCTCGAAGTGCACGCCCAGCTCGCCGAGGATTTCCTGGGCGTCGGCAAACACGTCCATCAGGTGCGTGATCGGTGCCCCCTGGTAACCGCCCACGTAGGCCACGCCGGACTGCAGCAAGGCCTTGGTGACCGCCAGGATGCCCTCACCGTGGAATTCGTCCCCGGCGCCGAGCTTGAGCTTCTGTACTTCCTTTGCGAATGATCTTTCTGCCATGGGAGTCGCGATGACCTCTGTTGGTAAACCTGCCCTGCGGGTGTGGCCGGTTCAGGCCGGCACGAGGGCGATGACGCGCAGCGGGCTGCCCGAACCCTTCACGATTTTCAGTGGCGCGGCGATGATGACCGCCCCGGTGGGCGGGAGCTGGTCAAGGTTGCACAGGCCGGCCAGGCCGTAGCGGTTGGCGCCATGCACAAGGTTGTGCGCCGGCAACGGCGGGTCCTGGGTGAAGGCCTGGCCGCAATCGGTACCCACGCACTCGTTGCCCCAGCCGCGGATCCCGCGCTCTTCGAGCAGGAAGCGCACTGCATCCGCCGATGGCCCGGGCGTGTGGGCACCATCGTCGTGGATGTTGCTGTACTCCTTCGGATCCGTGCGCAGGGACCAGTCCGAGCGCATCAGCACCCAGGACTCGGCCGGGATCTCGCCGTGCTCGGCCTCCCAGGCCTTGATGTGCTCGACCTCGAGCAGGAAATCCGGGTTGGCGGCAACCTGCTCGTGCACATCGATGACCACGGCACGGGCGACGAACTGGTCCACGGGAATGGTGTCGGTGTAGTTGTTGGGGTGATCCTTGCCGGTGATCCAGTGCGCCGGTGCGTCGAAATGCGTGCCGGTATGCTCGCCGGTACGGAAGTTGTTCCAGTACCACCACGGCCCGCGCTCGTCGAAATCGGAAATCAGTTCGCGGCTGAAGGGGGCGGTCTGGCCCATCTCCGGCGGCAACTGCAACAGCGGCGTGCCTTCGTGCAAGGCCTGCGTCAGGTCCACGATGCGGACGTTGCCACCCGCGATTGCACTCATCAGCTCTGCCAGTACGCCGGCGGAATCAGCCATCTCTTGCACCCTCCAGTGAACGCTTGATTTATGAGCCTGCCAGGCCTCCAGGGGCGGCAGGACATGCCGTGCCGGCCCGGACTCCCGTATCCGGCCCGAACCGCCGTCAAGGCATACGGCAAACTATTTTACCCATCAAACAACTTCAAGCCGCGCCGGCCGCTATGGCTGGCCCGAGTGCCTGCTCCAGCGTGGCGCAGGCCCAGCGCACGTGCGCGGTCAGGCGCTCGGCGGCGAGCTCCGCGTCGCCCGCGCGGCAGGCCGCCAGCAGCCCATCATGCTGGCTGGCGATGGCCCTGTCGTAACCGGCATGCACATTCAGCACCCGCTGGTAGCGATCCTTGTGGCGGAAGGCCTGCTCGATGCTGCGCATCAGCAGGGGCCGCCCACAGGGCGCATACAGCGCCCGGTGGAAACGCCAGTTCTGCTCGGCCACGCCGAGAATGTCCTCCAGGCCGGGCATGGCCGCCAGCGCCGCCTCGGCGGCATCCCAGTCGCGGGGCTCGCCCCTGGCGATGGCCAGCCGGATGGCGAGGCTCTCCAGGGCGATACTGACCTCGGTGACATCCAGCAGGTCGTCCACGCTCAGCTCGGTGACGAAGGCGCCACGACGCGGCTCCACGCGCACCAGTCCTTCTGCGGCCAGCGCGCGGAACGCCTCGCGCACGGGGATGTGCGAGGTGCCGAGCTCCGCGGCGACGTGGTCCTGGCGCAACTGCGTGCCAGGCCCGTAATAGCCGGTGAGGATCGCCCGTCGCAGCCGGCCGAGGACGGTGTGGCTGCCCTCCGGCGAGACAGGCATCAGTGGATTCGCCGATACTTGCATGCGCAGATAATATATAATATACCAAGCTATGACAACCGCTCTCCACTCCAATCCGGGACAGGCATGGATTCACAGCAATGAGTCGGGGCCGACGGCGAAATCGGGGACAGGCATCGACTCCCAGGCGAAATGGCACTGGGCGAAATGGGGACAGGCATGGATTCACTGCGATCTGAGCGCGAGTCGAGACGAGTCGGGGACAGGCATCGTTCACATGACGCACAGGCTCCGTCCGGCAGTCAGCCCGGGCCTGGTCGATTGAAAACCGGGGGTTCACCATGACCAGCAACACGACGCCCACCGAAGGCGGGACGTCCTTCGCCGGCCACAGCAGCATCAGCATCGAGCCGCAGTTCCAGCGTTTCCACCAGTCCAACGACATCTTCTGCCGCGGGTTCTGGGATCCGGCCGTCGCCAACAAGATGACCCACGCCTTCTTCCGCTCCTTTGTCCGCCCTGGCGAGCGCATGCGCGAGGAAGAGGGATTCGGGCAGCGCGACTATGCCCTGCGCAACGGACCCTGGGTGGTGACCGAGATGTTCGCGGAAATGCGCCGCGAGTCGGACCGCCGCGACGGTTTCTGGGACGACTTCAGTGTGCATATCGAGCCGAAGGTCGCGCCGATGCCGATCCCCGATCCGGCCGGCGCCGCGGCCGACGTCAAACGCGTGGCCAGGGTCTACGGTGCCGACCTCGTGGGCATTACCGCCTACGACGAGCGCTTCACCTACGCCTCCTCGTTCAGCGCCCGCGGCGGCACACCCACCTGCAAGCTCAACCAACTGCCCGAGGGTCTAAGCAGCGTCATCGTCATCGCCAAGGCCATGGATTACGACCTGGTAGCGACCTCGCCCTCCTCCACCGCGGCCACGGCGCCGGCCATCGGCTACGCCCATGACGCCACGCTGCTGCTGGCGCTGGCCCAGTACATCCGCTCGCTCGGCTACACCGCCGTGGCGTGCCAGAACGACACCACCTTGGCCATCCCCTATGCCATCCAGGCGGGGCTCGGCGAATACGGCCGCAACGGCCTGCTCATCACGCGCGAGTACGGCCCACGGGTGCGCCTGGGCCGCGTGCTCACCAACATGCCGCTCGCCCACGACCGTCCGCGCCTGTTCGGCGTCACCGAAACCTGCGAGGTCTGCCGTCGCTGCGCCAACAACTGCCCGCCCCAGGCCATCGAGCACGGGCCGCCGAGCACCTACCGCTTCAACGTGTCCAACATCCGCGGCGTGCGCAAGTGGTCAACGGATGCGGAGAAATGCTTCAAATTCTGGGTTTCCCGCGGCAGCGACTGCGCCAACTGCATCCGCACCTGCCCCTACAACAAGGACTTCTCCCACTGGTGGGCGCGGGCGATTCGCTTTCTCTTGGGCACGCCATTGCGTAAACTCGCGCTCCGTCTTGATGACCGCCTGCGCCTGCACGACCAGCGCTCTCCGGGTCAGTGGTGGTCCGGGGGGCAAGGGCCGGGCATCGTCGAAAAGGCCGCCGACCACGGGCCCGACCCGTCCCGCGTGGCCCAGCAGGAGCGCGTGAAGCGCATCCGCGATCAGCGCCGCGCTGCGGCGGAAGCCGAGAGCTGAATCACATCACTGAAGCCGAAGGGAGCACTGCGAGCATGCCGACCATCACCTACATCGAGTTCAACGGCACCGAACACAAGGTCGATGTCCCCGAGGGCAACACCGTCATGGAAGGCGCCGTGCACAACAGCATCGACGGCATCGAGGCCGAATGCGGGGGCTCCTGCGCCTGCGCCACCTGTCACGTGTACGTGGACGGGGCGTGGCTCGGGAAAATGCCCGCGATGGACCCGACCGAAAGCGACATGCTCGAGTGCACGGTGGCACCGCGCGAGGCCGGCAGCCGCCTGAGCTGCCAGATCAAGGTCACCGCCGACCTCGACGGCCTGGTGGTACGGCTGCCTGAAGTTCAGATCTGAGCATCATCGCTTGAACCGGGAGCAGGCCAGTGAGTGAATCACACGCGGGTATCGTCGTCATCGGCGGCGGACATGCCGCCGGCCAGTTGCTGGTATCACTGCGCAAGGATGGCTTCGAGGGCCCGCTGACGCTGGTTTCCGATGAGCCCTTCCAGCCCTACCAGCGTCCGGCCCTGTCCAAGGACTACCTCGCCGGCAAGCTCGAGGCCGAGCGGCTGATGTTCCGGCCGGCGAGCTTCTACGAGGCCCAGAACATCGACATGCGCCTGGGCGTCGCCGCCACGCGGATAGACCGGGCCGGCAAGACCGTGCATCTGGACGATGGGAACACACTGGCGTGGTCGGGCCTGGCGCTGACCACCGGCACCCGGGTTCGCGAGATCAACGCGCCCGGCGCCGACCTGCCCGGGGTGCACTACCTGCGCAGCATTGCCGACGTCGATGCCATCCGGGCGGAGATGGAAGCGGTGAAAACCATCGTGGTCATCGGCGGAGGCTTCATCGGCCTGGAAGTGGCGGCCGTGGCCCGCGCGGCGAAAAAGCAGGTGACCGTGCTCGAGATGCAGGACCGCGTCATGCCACGCGTGGTCTCGCCGACCGTCTCGGAGTTCTACCAGCGCTTCCACAAGCGCCGCGGCGTGAACATCGTCACCGGCGCCCGCGTGGCCAGCCTGGCCGACCATGCCGGCCGGGTCGGTGCGGTGGTGTGCCAGGACGGCAGCGAGTACCCGGCTGAACTGGTCATCGTCGGCATCGGCGTCCTGCCGAACGTAGAGCTGGCCGAAGCCTGCGGGCTGGCCTGCGCCAACGGCATCGTCGTGGACGAGATGGCCCGCACCAGCGACCCGGCAATCGTCGCCGCCGGTGATGTCACCAACCACTTCAACCCCCTCCTCCGGCGCCGCCTGCGGCTGGAGTCGGTGCAGAACGCGGTAGACCAGGCCAAGACCGCGGCCGCGACGCTGCAGGGTCGCGAACAACCCTACGCGCAGGTGCCCTGGTTCTGGTCGGACCAGTTCGACCTCAAGATGCAGATGACCGGCATCTCCGACGGCTACGATGTGGAGGTGGTCCGCGGCAACCTGAAGGAGAACGCCTTCTCGGTGTTCTACTTCCGCGAAGGGCGGCTGGTGGCCGTGGATTCCATCAACCGGCCGGCCGACCACGTCACCAGCCGCCGCCTGCTGCAGAAGGGCAACACCCTCAGCCGCGAACAGGCCGCGGACCCGGACTTCGATCTCAAGGCCGCCATGGCCTGAGCGCCGCCGGCGCCACCGCAACCCTTGCACCGCGAAATTATTTTAAGGTTATAATATCGAACATTGAAATAAATCCCCGGAGCCAATCGTCCATGTGGAAGCCCGCCGAGCGCATCAAGCACAAACCCGACCCCGGCCCCTGGCCCAGCGCCGAGGAGGCCGCGGCGTCACGCTGGTTCTCGCCGGTGGACATCGGCCCGCTCACGCTCAGCAGCCGGACGTGGATCCCGGCCATGGTGCCCTGGCGCGCCACCGAGGAAGGCATGGTCACCGATGCCGTGCTGGACTGGTACGAACGCTTCGCCGTGGGCAGGCCCGGCGCCATCGTCATCGAGGCCACCGGCATTCGCGACGTGCCGAGCGGGCCGCTGCTGCGCATCGGCCACGAG
>CAYGQN010000070.1:0-13886 GCA_964351795.1 uncultured Gammaproteobacteria bacterium | reverse complement strand
CCTGAGCGTCGTCGTGCCTGCCCTGGAGGAGGCCGATGCGCTGCCCGCACTGGCGGCCAACCTGGCGCCGCTGCGCGCCCGCGGCGCAGAACTGATCCTGGTGGACGGCGGTAGTGTCGACACCACGGTGGAACTGGCCTCGGCGCACTTCGACCGGGTGCTTCGCAGCCCGGCAGGCCGGGCGTTGCAGATGAATGCCGGCGCGGCCGCGGCTACCGGCACCGTCCTGCTGTTCCTGCATGCCGACACACGGCTTCCCGCGGACGCGGATCTTGCCATCGGCCGGGCGCTGGCCGCCGGCGCCAGCTGGGGGCATTTTGCCGTGCTCCTGAGCGGGTCCCACCCGGCTTTCCGCGTCATCGAGCGCATGATGAACCTGCGTTCGCGCATCAGCCGCATCGCCACCGGTGACCAGGGCATTTTCGTGCGCCGCGATGCCTTCGAGGCCGTCGGTGGTTTCCCGGCGGTGGCCCTGATGGAAGACATCCGCCTGAGTGCGGCACTTCGGCGCCGTGCAAAGCCGGCCTGCCTGGCCGGCCCGGTGCTCACATCGTCACGTCGCTGGGAGTCCGGGGGCATCGCGCGCACTGTTGCGCGCATGTGGTGGCTGCGCGCCGCGCACGCCGCCGGTGCCGATCCGGCCTGGTTGGCGCGGCGTTACGAGCGCTGAGGGCGCGCCGGCGGTGGCCGCTGGCGAGAAAACAGGAAAGGGTGCCGGGGCTCAGCCGGCGCGGGCGGCGCTGCGCAGCTGGTCGCGTTCCAGCGTGGCTACCAGCCCCCCGATAGCTCGCAGCGCGCGCTCATCGAGGTCGATGAAGCGCAGGCCGAAGCGCGGTCGCCGGGTGCTGGTGCGGTCTTCGACGTAGCACACCTCCACCGCGGTTTCGATGCTCCGCTGCTCATCAAGGTGCAGGATGCAGCGGTCGATGCGATCGCCCTCGGTGACTCCGTGTGGCGCCCCGGGGTTCAGCCGCATGCTGAAGCCGCCGAGGGAGATATCCCGCAGTTCACCGGCCAGGGACCGCCGGTCCCCGAGTACCAGCAGCACCGGTGATGTCCGCGTCACCGGCACGGCCGCGCGGTAATAGTTGCGCTTCTGGTTGTAGCGCAGCTCGGCAGGCAGGGGCACCTTGTAGTAGGCCCCGGCCTGCTCGTTTTCGATCCGCTCCACCGTGCTGCTGAAGCTCAGGCTGATGCCATCGAGCCGGCTGCTCACATGCACTTCGTGCCCGGGTCTCAGGGCGGCGTGGCCCTCGAGGGGGCGCAGTTCGTCCATGACGAGATACTCGCCCTCATCATTGACCTCCAGAATCACGCTGGTGAACAGGTCATCGAGACCCTGGACCGCAACGGTGATGAGGGCGCGCTGCCTGAATACGCGCTCCACGAGCGGCAGTATCCGCTGCGAACCACGCAGCAGCTCCGCGTCGTCATCGTGCTTGATGCGGCAGGCGGGCGGTTGCGGATTGCTGTGGGAACGGTCGGGGAACAGCGCGGACAGGAGCATGGCCGTCAGGCCTCGGCGATATTGTTGTATCCCGCGCCGGCGCCGAGACGGCCGTCGGCTGAATAGGTGCCGACAGTGGCCGGGCCGCGCAGGATATCCAGAAGATTGCGGTTGAGATTGCGACCGGCCTCGATCATCAGGCCGTTGTCGCGGTTCGTCTTGCGGCATGCGGCGAGGCGCCCGCTGATACGGGCCCAGGCCTCACCCTGGCCGGCACTGTCCAGCAATGGCCGCAGGCGCGCCACTTCCGTGGCGCTGATGCCAAGGGTCGCAAGCAGATGCGCAGTGGCGGATTCGATCTCCTGCAGCAGGGCGGACTTGCGCGTGACGATACCGGCCAGTTCGCGCGCATTGCGTGCGCGCAGCGCCGCGGTCTCGTTGTCGAGTACCCCGGCGAACTCGGCGGCGAGTTCCTCGAGGCGCGCCAGTGCCTCCGGCAGGGAGCTGATCATCAGCCCTTGCTGCCGTCATCGGGATGCGTGGATTCGAACTGCATCATCTTTTCGGCAATCTGCCGCGGGTTGATCTCCAGCGAGCCGCTGGCGATCGCCTCGCGCAGGCCTTCGACGCGGTTCATATCCACGCTGGGGACCTGCGAAATAGCCTGGTCGAGCTGCTGCATGACGCGCGCGGTGTCGGTCATCGACACCGCATCGGTGACGGGGCCGGTCTTCAGCCGCACCGGTGTACTGGCATCGGACTGCTGTTCGACCTTGTGTGTACTCCCGGTTGCGCTGCTTATCGCGCTGCTACCCGGGCCGTTGACTTCAGAAACCATTGGTCTCTCCCTTTGTGTCGCTATGGCATTGTAGCGGCACTTGCACGGCCGTCTTTAGCCAGGCTGAGGCCCGCGGCCTGTGATCCACCCCGCAGATTCGAGCTGCGGATGGTGGCCTGCTGTGCCGGCAGGCGGGCGACGCCCTCGGAAACCGCTACCGCGTCCATAATCCGTCCGGTTTTCAAGTGCTTGACACGGAACAGCTCGCCCGCAACGGCCTGTTCCATGGCCTTCACGCTGGTCTCGACCTGGATACTGCCGAAATCCCCGATGAAGCGCACCACCTGGCCACGTTCGATGATCACCGGCCGGGTCAGCACCGATGTGGCCAGCACGGTGCCGGCCGGCAACGGCCGTGCGGCCATGAGACCGGACGGCGGCGGGTTGTCGCGCGAGAACCAGGCGCCGCCGATCCGGTCGACACGCTGACGCCGGAATTCCCAGGTCGAGGCGTCCACGGTTTCCCCGCGGGCCATCGGCCGGGTCAGCACGGCAACCTCGGCGTGATGGGACACCGTGGCGGACACGTACAGCGTCCATGGCCGGCTGCCCTCGCAGCGGACCCCGACACTGATGTTGCCGCCCGTGTTGCCGCCCGGCGGCAGGAATCCGCCGAGTGGCACGTCACAACGGGCCAGGCGCAGGCGCGGATCGAGGCGGCCGATACTGACCTCGGTATCGCTCATGTCGCCGATGGCATTGGTCAGCGTGGCGCGGGCCGCGGCCAGGATGTCGGCCGAGGGCTGGACGCCGTTGGCGGCTGCGACCGAGGCCACCAGCCAGAGGAGGGGAATCAGCAGCTTGTATCGCATGGGGCCGGGCTCCGGAGCAGGTCTGTGTCCGGATGTGAGCAAGTGCCATGCCAGCGCGGGCGGGCGCCGCCGGATTCGGGGCGGTCAAGCATTGCCGCCTGGCGGCCGCTATTGCTCCAGATATCCATTTTGCGGAGACCGCTGATGTCCAGTGTCATCGACGGCGTCAACCAGCGTACCCAGCTCGTCGGGCGTAACCGGCTGGAACTGCTGCTGTTCAGGATGGGCAGCCAGCAACGGTTCGGTCTGAACGTATTCAAGGTACGCGAGGTGATCAAGTGCCCGCCCCTGACACGCATGCCCAATGCGCACCCCGTGGTGCGTGGTCTGGCGAGCATCCGCGATCTCACCATCACGGTACTGGATCTCGCCGCGGCCATCGGCCTGGCGCCAACCAGTGATCCCACCGGCCAGTTCGTTATCGTGGCCGAATACAATCGCCGCATCCTCGGATTCCTGGTCAGCGGCGTGGACCGCATCGTCAACCTGAACTGGGAAAGCATCAAGGCGCCGCCCTCGGGCATCGGCCGGGTGAACTACCTGACGGCCATCACCAACGTGGACGACGAACTCATCGAAGTGGTCGACGTGGAGAAGGTGCTGGCGGAGGTCATCGGGCTGAAGCTGGATATCGATGTTGCCGACGGCATGCGCGATCTCGGCACCGAGGAGCCCCGCAAGGTCTTGTTCGTGGACGATTCCGCCATGGCCCGCAAGCAGATCCGGCGGGTGCTGGAACAGGTGGGTGTGCCCTGGGAGATGGCCACCAATGGCCGCGATGCGCTGCAGCTGCTGGACCAGATGGTCGAGGACGGCAGCAGCCTCGACGAGCATCTGTCCATGATCATCTGCGATATCGAGATGCCCGAGATGGACGGCTACACCCTCACCAAGCGACTTAAGGAGCACCCGCAGATGAAAAACATGTTCATCTGCCTGCACACCTCGCTCAGTGGCAGTTTCAACGAGGCGATGGCGCGCAAGGTCGGCGCCGACTACCTGCTCAGCAAGTTCGACCCCGACGAACTGGCAAACCTGGTCATCGACAAGGTCGGCCGGACGGTGGAAAACGCCGCCTGAGAGCACGCCCGGCAAGACCGGCAACCGGTCTTGCCGCCTTTGCCGCCCGCCAACGCCGGCTTGCCGATTCCGCGGCCCGGCCCGGTCGGAAAACCCCGTGAATACGCCATTTCCCGTGCTGGCACGACTCCTGCAACTGGGTCGTCATCACCGAGGAATGCGCTATGGGCATCAGTTTCGACAAGGCACTGCAACCACATGCGTCGGCGTTGGCACTGCGCTCGCAGCGGGCGCAGCTGCTCGCCGACAACATCGCCAACGCCGATACCCCCGGCTACAAGGCCCGTGATCTCGACTTCAAGGCCCTGCTGGCCGCCGCCGATGGGGGCCAGCCGCGGCTGGAGCGTACGCACGCCAGGCACCTCGATCTGCCGGGCGCGACTGCCTCCGGTGCGGTCGCGAAGTACCGGGTGCCGAGCTCGCCCAGTGTTGATGGCAACACCGTCGAGGCGGAAGCCGAATCCATGGCCTTTCTCGACAACGCGCTGCGCTACCAGGCCAGCCTGAATTTCATCGACGGAACGCTCGCCAGCATCCGTTCAGCGCTCAGAGGAGAGTAAGTCATGGGCTTGTTCAGCATTTTCGATGTGGCCGGTGCGGGCATGACGGCCCAGTCCGTGCGCCTGAATACCACCGCCAGCAACATGGCCAACGCTGACAGTGTGAGCTCCAGCATCGGTGAAACCTACCGGGCCCGGCAGCCGGTTTTCCAGAGCGTGCTCAACGACAGCTTCAGCTTCCAGGGCGATCCGGTCGCCGGTGTACGGGTGGCGGGCATCGTGGAGAGCAACGCCCCGGCGCGCAAGGAATACCAGCCGGGTCACCCGTCGGCCGACGAGCAGGGCTACATCTACCGGCCCAACGTCAGCATGGTGGAGGAGATGGCCAACATGATGTCGGCGCAGCGCTCCTACCAGATGAATACAGAGGTCGCCAACGCGGCCAAGCAACTGTTTATCCGAACCCTGAGTCTCGGCCAGTAACGACGGCCGGAGGTAAGTGACCATGGACAAGCCAACCGGCATCCTGCCCCCGGGCCTCTCGGGCCTGAACATAGACAACAAGCGTGTCGATGCAGGCAATGAACTCGGCCAGGAAGCCTTCCTGGAACTGATGGTGGCGCAGCTTAAGAACCAGGACCCGCTGAACCCGATGGAAAGCGGTGATTTCCTCGGCCAGATCGCCCAGTTCAGCACCGTCTCGGGCATCGGTGAGCTGCAGCAGTCCTTCAACACCCTGGCCGGGGCATTGCAGTCCAGCCAGGCGCTGCAGGCCTCGACCATCGTCGGCCGCGAGGTGCTCGTGCCCGGCGAGACGGCCACTGTGGCGGTGGCCGGCGCCGGCACCAGCGGCGCGGTTTCCCTGCCCCAGGCGAGCGGCGCGGTCTCGGTGAAGGTGCTCGACAGCGCCGGCCAGGTCGTACGCCGGCTGGACCTTGGCACCCGCGAGGCAGGTCTGAACCAGTTTGCCTGGGATGGCCTGACCGACGCCGGCGCCCCGGCCCCGGCCGGTACCTACCGGCTGCAGGCGGAGGCGGCTGTCGGCTCCGAGCAGATTGCCATGCCCGTGCTCGTGTCGGCCCGTGTCGAGAGCGTCTCGCTGCAGCAGGGCGAAACGCCGAGGCTGAACCTTGCCGGCATCGGCACGGTGAGCATGGACCAGGTTCAGCAGCTTCTCTGAGCTGCCTTGCCGCAACGTACAACTTCTCCCGGAGATAGACTCACATGCCATTTCGAGTAGCGATCAGCGGCCTGAATGCCGCATCCAGTGACCTGAATGTGATTGGCAACAACGTGGCGAACGCCAATACCGCCGGCTTCAAGAAATCCCGGGCCGAGTTTGCCGATGTGCTGGCCGTGAGCAGCTTCGGCCTGTCCGGCAACACCGCCGGCAGCGGTGTGACCGTCGAGCGGATTGCCCAGCAGTTCTCCCAGGGCAACATCGCATTTACCGACAACAGCCTGGACATGGCGATCAGTGGCGAGGGCTTTTTCGTCCTCGAGGACAGCTCGGGCCAGGTGTACTCGCGCGCCGGCGCTTTCGGTGTGGACCGCAACGGCAACATCGTCAATGCCCAGGGCCAGCGGCTGATGGGTTTCTCGGTCGATGCCGCCGGCAACATCTCCGGCGCCACCTCGCCGCTGGTCATCGACAACAACAACATCGCGCCCAGGGCAACCACCCAGATCGGCCTGGAAGTGAACCTCGATGCCGAAGCTCAGCCGCCCGCCATCGCGTTCAGCCCTACCGACTCGGGCAGTTACAACAACTCCACTTCAACGACCATTTTCGATTCCCTCGGCAATTCGCACCTGGCAACGACCTACTACGTGAAAGATGCCGCCCCGAATACCTGGTCGAGCTACCTGTATGTCAACGGGGCACTGGTGGACGGGCCGGACACGCTCACCTTCAACGATACCGGTACCCTGACCGCGCCGGCCGGCGGGGTGGTCACCAGCCCGCCCTTCACGCCGGGCGGCGGTGCGGCTGCAATGACCATCGACCTCAACTACGGGGCCACCACGCAGTTCGGTGCACCGTTCTCGGTGTTCGCACTGACCCAGGACGGCTTTGCCACCGGGCAGTTGTCCGGGATCGACATCGATTCGGCAGGCGTGGTGTTCTCGCGCTTCACCAACGGCGAGTCCAAGGTGCAGGGTCAGGTCGCGCTCGGCAGGTTTCCCAATTCCCAGGGCCTGCGCCCCCTGGGTGACAACAACTGGTCGGAGACCTTCACCTCCGGTGCCCTGCTGCTCGGTTCGCCCGGTTCGGCCGGCTTCGGCTTGCTGCAGTCCGGCGCCCTGGAGGAGTCGAATGTCGACATTGCGGCGGAACTGGTGGAGATGATCATCGCCCAGCGCAACTACCAGGCGAACGCCGAGGTCATCAGCACCGCTGACACGGTCACCCAGACCATCATCAATATCCGCTGATCACGCTGACACGAGACCGAGGCAACCATGGACCGCATGATCTACCTGGCAATGACGGCCGCGAAGAACGTCCTCACGGCGCAGGCCGCGGTGAGCAACAATCTCGCCAACGCCAGCACCAGCGGCTTCCGCGCCGATCTGAGTGCATTCCGCGCCATGCCGGTGTTCGGAGAGGGCCATCCGGACCGGGTCTACGCCATGGCCGAGCGCCCGGCCATCGACTTCAAGACCGGCGCCATCGTACAGACCGGCAACGATCTCGATGTGGCCGTCGTCGGGGACGGCTGGATGGCGGTGCAGTCGGCCGATGGCACCGAAGCCTACACCCGGGCCGGTGAGCTGCACCTGACCGGTAATGGCCAGCTCGTTACCGCGACGGGCCTGCCGGTACTCGGCAATGGCGGGCCCATCGCCATTCCGCCGGCCGAGAGCCTGGAGATTGCGCCGGACGGCACCATCAGCATCCGTCCGCTCGGGCAGCAGGCCAATACGCTGGCGCAGGTGAACCGCATCAAGCTGGTCAACCCCGGCAACGAGCTGCTGGAGAAGGGCGCTGACGGGCTGTTCCGGATCGCGGATGAGCCCGGTGCCGTGGTGCCGCCGGATGCCGGCGTCAGGCTGGCAACCGGAGCCATCGAGGCGAGCAACGTCAACTCGGTGGAGATGATGACGGCCATGATTTCACTGCAGCGCCAGTTCGAGCTGCAGGTGAATGCCATGCGCACCGCCGACGAAAACGCCAGCCAGGCCGCGCAGCTGCTGCGCCTGAGCTGAGCCCGGCAAACGAACAAGGGATACTGACTATGGAACCGGCTCTGTGGATTGCCAAAACCGGCCTTGACGCGCAGCAGACGCGTATGGCGGTGACTTCCAACAACCTCGCCAACGTGAACACCGTGGGCTTCAAACGCGGTCGCGCGGCCTTCGAGGATCTTTTGTACCAGACGGTCCGTCAGCCAGGCGCGTCCAGTTCCCAGAACTCCGAGCTGCCCTCGGGCCTGATGCTCGGTACCGGTGTGCGGGTGGTGGCCACCGAGAAGGAGTTCGCCCAGGGCAATCTCATTCACACCGAGAACCCGATGGATGTTGCCATCCAGGGGCGCGGCTTTCTCGAGATCCTGATGCCCGACGGCAGCCTGGCCTATACCCGTGACGGATCTTTCGAGATGAACGCCCAGGGGATCCTGGTAACGTCCTCGGGCTACCAGCTGCAACCGGTGGTCAGCGTGCCCGCGGCGACGCAGAGCATCACGATTGGCTCCGACGGCACGGTCACCGCGCAGATTGCCGGCTCGCCCGCACCCCAGCAGATAGGCACCATCCAGTTGACGGATTTCCTGAACCCGCTCGGTTTGCAGCCGGCCGGGGAGAACCTGTTCAGGGAAACCCTTTCCAGCGGGCCGCCACAGGCAGGCACGCCCGGCCTGGCGGGGCTGGGCACCCTGGTACAGGGTGCGCTGGAGAGCTCCAACGTGAACGTCGTGGAGGAACTGGTGAACATGATCGAGACCCAGCGCGCCTACGAGATGAATTCCAAGGCGATCTCCACCGTCGACCAGATGCTGCAGTTCGTGAGCCAGAACCTGTGATCGCCCTGAAAGCCAACGCCACCGGAGGCGCCCGCATGCTCCGAGTCCCGGCCCTGTGTGCCCTTGTCCTGCTGGTCGGCTGCAACAGCGCGCCGGTGCGGGACCCGAACTTCGCGCCGTCCTACCCGGCAACGTATGGCAGCGCGAGTGGCGGCAATGGCGCCATCTACCAGGTGGCGACCCGCACATCGCTGTTCGAGGATGTGCGGGCAAGGCAGGTGGGGGACGTGCTGGTGATTCGCCTGGAAGAATCCACCAATGCCAGCAAGAGTTCCTCCACGAGCACGGACCGCAGCACAAGCACCAGCATCGACAACCCCACGATCCTCGGCACCACGCCGGTGTTCAATGTGCCGGGCATCGCGCCGCTTGCCAGGACCCGTGACAATACGCTGGAAACCGGTATTGCCGCCGATAGTGAATTCCAGGGCACCGGCGACAGCCGCCAGAGCAACAGCCTGACCGGCGACATTGCCGTGACCGTGGCCCAGGTGCTGCCCAACGGCAACCTGTTCGTGCGCGGCGAGAAGCGCCTGAGCCTCAACCAGGGCAACGAGTACGTGCGCATTGCCGGCATTGTTCGTCCCATCGACATCCAGTCGGACAACTCCGTGCTGTCGACGCGGGTCGCGGACGCGACCATCAGTTACGGCGGCGACGGGGCCCTAGCGGATTCCAACCGCCCGGGCTGGCTGGCGCGCTTCTTCAACAGTGCCGTGTTCCCATTCTGAGGCAATGTCCATGACTGCTGCCGCCGTCCGTGTCCGCCCTGTGCTGGTGATGCTTGTCATCGGCCTGGGGGTTCTCCTTGGCGGCATGGCGCTCAGCCGGCCTGCCGCTGCCGAGCGCATCAAGGATCTCGCCAACGTGGCGGGTGTGCGCGACAACCAGCTCGTGGGCTACGGCCTGGTGGTGGGCCTGGACGGGACCGGGGATCAGACCGCCCAGACGCCGTTCACCATCCAGAGCCTGGTCAGCATGCTGCGCCAGCTTGGCGTGACGCTGCCGGCCAACATCAACCCGCAGCTGCAGAATGTCGCCGCCGTGATGGTGCATGCGACGCTGCCGCCCTTTTCCAAGGCCGGCCAGACCATCGACGTCACCGTGTCCTCCATGGGTAATGCCAAGAGCCTGCGTGGCGGCGCCCTGCTGATGACGCCGCTGAAGGGGGTCGACGGCCAGGTCTATGCCATCGCCCAGGGCAACCTCGTGGTCGGCGGTTTCGGCGCCGAGTCCTCGGACGGATCGCGTATCTCGGTGAACGTGCCGAGCGCCGGTCGCATTCCCGGCGGCGCGACCGTGGAGCGTGAGGTTCCGACGCCGCTGGGCAGTGAGACCGAACTGGTACTGAACCTGCACCGGCCGGATTTCACCACGGCATCGCGCATGGTCGCGGCCATCGACGAGGCCATTGGCAAGGGGGCTGCCCGGGCCCTGGATGGCACTTCGGTGGAGGTCGATGCGCCGCGCGACCCGGCCCAGCGCGTTGCCTTCATGTCGATCATCGAGAACCTCAGCCTGACGCCCGGCGAGGCATCGGCGCGGGTGATCATCAACTCGCGTACCGGCACCGTGGTCATCGGCGAGAACGTCAAGGTCACCACGGCCGCGGTCTCGCACGGCAGCCTGACCGTGACGATCAGCAACAATCCCATCGTCAGCCAGCCGCAGCCGCTGGCCGGCGGGCAGACGGCCGTGGTGCCGAACCAGGAAATCGACGCCGAGCAGACCCAGAGCCGCATGTTCCTGTTCGAGCCCGGCGTGTCGCTGGAAGACCTGGTGCGGGCGGTGAACGGCGTCGGGGCGGCACCGGGGGACCTGGTCGCCATCCTGGAAGCACTCAAGCAGGCCGGCGCACTGCGCGCCGAGCTGATAGTGATCTGACGCTCGTGGCCGGTATCTCCCCTGGCAGCGTCTGGACCGATCCGGCCTCGCTGACGGCACTGAAGGCGCAGGCACGCCGTGATGATCCCGGGGCGGGGCGGGCGGCGGCGCGCGAATTCGAGGCCCTGTTCGTGCAGATGATGCTCAAGTCGATGCGCGCGACGTCTTTCGACGACAGTGCGCTGAATGGTGCCTCGGTGGGCTTCTACCGCGACATGTTCGACCAGCAGCTGGCCGTTGACCTCGCCAGCCGCGGTGAACTTGGCATTGCCGACATGCTGGAGCGGCAGCTGGCACTCACCGGCGACGAGCCGGCCAGCGTGGACAGGTCGAGGCTGGTATCGCTGCGCCCGGGCGTGGCGGCATTGCCGCCGGGCCTGGAGCGCATGCCGGCACAGGCCGCCGCGGCAACGGCCCGCGCCTGGCTGGCCGACATCCCCGATCCGGCCGAGGCCGTGGTGGCCACCGTGGCCACGCGCTCACCGGTGGGCGCTTACGGGGAATCCCCGGAAGCCTTCGTCCGGGCGCTGGCACCGCTGGCGGATGCCGCGGCCGAGCAGCTCGGCACGCGGCCGGAGGTGTTGCTGGCCCAGGCGGCGCTGGAGACCGGCTGGGGGCGTCACGTGATGCCCGGCCAGGCCGGCAGCAGCCACAACCTGTTCGGGATCAAGGCCGGGCGCAGCTGGCCCGGCCCGGTCAGCAGCGTGCGCACAGTGGAGTACGTGAACGGGAACATGACCACCGAGCGCGCCGACTTCCGCGCCTACCGTGACCCTGCCGCCAGCTTCAGTGACTACGCGGCGCTGATCGGCGGCAAGCCGCGCTATGCCCCGGTGCGTGCGGCCGGGGCCGACATCAGGGGCTGGGCGCAGGCGCTGCAGGACAGCGGCTATGCCACCGATCCGCAGTACGCCGAGAAAATCATCTCGATTGCCCAGCGCATCACACAGATGGACGTCAAGCTTTGAACGGCCGGGCCGTAACAGGGCGATGAACCGGAGAACGACATGGCTTCGTTTCTGAACATCGGCGTGTCCGGGCTCCTGGCCAGCCAGCGGCAGCTGACCACCACCGGGCACAACATCTCCAATGCCAACACGCCCGGCTTCTCACGCCAGCGCGTGGAGCTGACCGCGCGGCCGCCCCAGGGGGCCGGTGGCGTGTTTTTCGGCAGCGGCGTGCAGGTGGCTACCGTGCAGCGGCAGGTCAGCTCTTTCCTGGAGAGCCAGGTGCTGACGGCCAGGTCGAATCTTGCCGGTGCCGAATCGCTCAATGAGCTGGTGCGGCAGGTGAACAACCTCTTGGCCGATGCCGATGCCGGCCTCACCCCCGCCATCCAGGGGTTTTTCAACGGCGTGCAGAGCGTGGCCGACGATCCGGCCTCGGTGCCGGCCAGGCAGGTGCTGCTGAGCGAGGCGGAAACGCTGGTCAACCGCTTCAACGAAACGCACACCAGGCTGCGCGAGATGAACGACAGCGTGAACGCCCGGCTCGGGGAGACCGTCGATGACATCAACAGCCTGACCAGCCGGATCGCCGACATCAACCGCCAGATCGTGCAGGCAATCGGCCGCGGGCAGGGCAATCCGCCCAATGATCTGCTCGACCAGCGCGACGTGATGCTCGATGAGCTGTCCGGGCTGGCCGAGGTCCAGTTCGTGGCCCAGGACGACGGCGCCGTGAACGTACTGCTGGGCAAGGGTCAGGTGCTCGTCGCCGGCGGGCTCTCCCAGGAACTGGCGTTGGTGAACCATCCACTGGATGCCACGCGCAAGGAGGTGGCCCATACCGGTGGCGGTAGCGGCTCGATCGTCTCCCAGGATATCTCCCGCGGGCGCCTCGGCGGCGTTCTCCAGTTCCGCGACACTGTCCTGGATCCCGCGCGTAATGCCGTCGGCCGCGCAGCTGCGGCCATGGCCGAGCAGTTCAACCTGCAGCACCGCGAAGGCATGGACGCCACCGGCAGCCTCGGCGGTGATTTTTTCACCGGCCCGGCGCCCGTGGTCACCCCGCTGGGCACCAACACCGGTACTGTCAGCGTGAGCTACAGCGCTGGTGGTGCGGCGGCCGGCCTGACCACCTCGAATTACGAGCTCACCCATGACGGCACCGACTTCACGCTGCGGCGCCTGAGCGATGGGACGGCGCAGACGCTGTCCGGGGCCGGCCCGTTCACCGTGGATGGCCTGGTGTTCACCGTGGGTACGCCGCCCGCTGCCGGCGATCGCTACATGGTGCTGCCAACCCGCGAGGCAGCAAGCCGTCTGCGCCTGGCTGTCGGCAGCACCAGCGAAATCGCCGCGGCGGCGCCCACCCGCACGCTCGCCGTGGCGGCCAACCGCGGTGACGCCGAGATCAGCGCCGGCGAGATCATCGATGCCGGGGATGCGAACCTGCTCACCACCGCCACGCTGGTTTTCCAGGACCCGCCGACCAGCTTCCAGGTGAACGGCGCCGGGCCCCTGTTGCCATACACCAGCGGGGCGGACATCGACGTCAATGGTACGCGCTTCCAGATCAACGGTGCCCCGCAGGCGGGCGATACGTTCAGGCTGGAAGCCAATACCGGCGGTATCGGAGACAATCGCAATGCCCTGCTGCTGGCCGGGCTGCAGACCGCGCGGCTGCTCGAGAACGGTTCGGCCTCCATCGAGTCGGCCTATGCCCAGCTGGTGACCGAGGTGGGCACTGCGACGCGGCAGGCGGAATCCAGCGTCACGGCCCTGCAGGCCATCCAGGGTCAGGCGGTGAGCGCGCGCGACAGCATGTCGGGTGTGAACCTGGAGGAGGAAGCGGCGAACCTGCTGCGCTTCCAGCAGCAGTTCCAGGCGGCCGCCCAGGTCATCGTCGCGGCGCAGACCACCTTCGATGCCCTGCTCGGGGCCGTGCGGGGCTGATCCATGCGCGTATCGACCAAGCAGCTGTTCACCCAGGGCATCAGCCAGATGCTGTCCCAGCAACAGGACATCAGCCGGATCCGCAACCAGATCAGCACCGGCCAGCGTATCCTGTCGCCGGCCGATGATCCGGCCGGCTCGGCACGCGTCCTGGAGATCGACCGCTCGGTCTCGGTCACGAACCAGTTCCAGACCAACATCGGTATCGCCGAGGCCCGCCTCGGCCAGTCCGAGGCGGTGCTGGACAATGTCACCAACAACCTGCGTCGCGTTCGGGAACTGGCGATTTCCGGCAGCAGCGGGCACCTGACCAACGAAGATCGGGATTTCATCGCCGCGGAAGTGCGTCAGCGCCTGGACGAGTTGCTGGTGCTGGCAAACAGCCAGGACAGCAATGGCGAGT
>CAYGQN010000069.1:0-14287 GCA_964351795.1 uncultured Gammaproteobacteria bacterium | reverse complement strand
CCGCTTCCCGAACCCGAAGCCCGGTCCAGCGCCCGTAGGAGCGGCTTCAGCCGCGTAAACGTCGAAGGTGAATGTTGCCGACGCGTGTGGCTTCAGCCGCAGCCGGCCGCCCTGCTGCGCCGGGGCTGGCTTTACTCGTCCGTGGCGTGCACGACGGTATGGAGCACCCGGTCGTACTCGAAGTAGACGGTCATGCCGGCGTAGCGCCAGCGCGTGATTGGCGGATCCCCGACCGGTGCCATGCGCTCCTGCGGCTCGCCGAAGTTGCGGCTGACGGCTTCCTGCGTCAGGCCGCGGCCGGGTACGCGCACCGGGTCGGCGGCCACGGCAAGGCTGCTGCAGAACACCGTCAGGGCGGCGATGGTCGTGACAAGGACTGCTTTCATGCTTGGGGCCTCGATGCGATGGCTGTGCTGCCTATGATTGCAAGTTGCGTCGCCCGGCGCCAATCGTGTTGCCGGCACGGCGGTCACGCTGAGAGCGCGGTCACGTATTTTCGGGGTTTACCCGGCTGCGCGATACGGCCGATTGCGTCACGCTGGCGAGCGCGACGCCCGTCGCGGTAAAGGGGAGACGACAATGACGATACGCCTGCTGCAGTTCGTGCTGTTGCTGATACTCGTGCCGGCCCCGCCTCTGGCCAGCGCCGGGGCCGACGACGTTCTAGCACAGACCGCCCGCGCGGTGTTTTCCGAGGCCGAGCGCCGGATCATCCGCGAATACCTGCGCGAGCATCGCCTGCCCGATGGCAGCGGCAGCGCCCAGGGGCGGCGCGATGGTGATGGCCCGCCGGCCGGCAAGGGCAAAGGCAAGGACAAGTCCAAAGGCAAGCCTGCCGCAAAGGCGCTGCCACCCGGCATCGCGATGAAGCTCGAACGGGGCGGCACCATTCCGCCCGGCATTGCCCGTACGCGCCTGCCCGGCACCCTCGATCAGCGTCTGCCACCTGCACGCGCCGGATACGAACGGGCGGTGGTCGACGGCCGCATCGTCCTGGTGCAGGCGGCGACGGGCATCATCACGGATATCTTCGACAACATAATGGATGCCGGCCGCCCCGAGCGGCAACAGCCGCGCCGGGATGCACCGGCGGTAGACGATGGCAGGCAGGATCGGCCGCCGCAGCAGGACCTTTCGCATCCGGACGCGGTTCCTGGCAGCACCCAGGGGCGCGATGCCGGCGGTGAACAGGGCCCGTGGTGGCGGTTCTGGGATTAGGCGCCAGGTCCCGCAAAATTCAAAAAAAAGGGGCCGTCAAACAGACGGCCCCAGAATGGTGGCGGAAAGGGATAGCGGAAAAAATCCGCTGATGGAGTCGACTCGGGGGGGGTGAGTCGGCATCCGGTTATTGCAATGCAGCAAGCGTGCCAGCCATCTCGGTTCTTTTTAAATCAGCGAGTTAAACGTTTTCCCGCGCTTGCAGTAGGGGATATTTCGCACCTGCTCAGTGCAGGATCGGGGCCGTGGGGTTCGCTTTTGGGGCGTCCGGCTCAGGGGCTGGGGATGGGCAGGGGCTCTTCGCTGTTGTCCACGGGTACACTGGCGACATCGGCGGCATAGCGCCGGTACTGCGCCTCGGGGAAATCGATGCGCACGTTCTGGTTACGGCCGCGCGCGTCGCGCATGTTGGACACGCCAACATAGCGCAGCAGGCGCGGCTCGTCGGCAAGGTAGACGACCTCGATGGGCGCCACCGCCAGGCGCAGTACAAAGCTCGCAGGCTCCATTCTCAGCAGGCGCACCCGACGGCCGTCCTGTTCGCGCATTCCACGCTCGCGGATGCTGAAGTCCACGAACTTGCCCAGGCTCGGCACCAGGAAAGGGCGGGTGAGGGTTTTGCCGGCGACAATGGCCTCCCAGTTCAGTTCCACCCAGCGGTTGAAGCCGGCATCGATGACGCCGTCCTCGGGATAATCGTCCAGCACGAACTGCCGGTTGTCCTTTTCGGGATGGCGGAACAGGACCTCCAGCGTACCGTCGGTGCGGGTGGCCGACTCCACGTGGCCGGTGTTCTGGTTGCGCAGTTCGAAGTCGGGCATGAGCGGGCGACCCTTGAACTCCAGGCGCTTGGCCGCGAACAGGCGGTCCTCGGCATCCCGGTACCGCACCTCGCTGCTGACAAGGGTGTCACCCTCCCACTTCTCGCGATGATGCTCGCTGTAGAGCAGTTCACCGGAGTCGATGTCCTGCGCCAGGCCCACGCGCTCGACAATCGTGGCTTTGCCGTCCGCCATCGCCGGGCCCGCGAGGGCGCCAAGGAGGCAGAACAGCCATGTGATGCGGCGTTTCATCCGTGTCGTTCACCCATGAAGAATCGTTGCCAGTCGGCCCCCGCGCGGCTGCTGCGGTAGAGTACGTAGGCCCCGGCGGCCAGGTTGCCCAGGCAGACCAGCGCCAGCACCCACGCCGCCAGGCGCAGCCCCGGGCCCTCGACGAACAGCACCCAGGCCGCGAACAGTCCGAGCCCGGCATACAGGTCCACCAGGGTGGTCACGCCCCAGGGCATGGCGGTGAGTGTACTGCCCTCGGCGAAAAAATCGCCCATCAGGGCGGCCCAGGCGATGACGCAGGTCATCAGGGCCACCACGGCGGCGCCGGCCAGCCGCGCCCGCCGGGCATTGCCGGTGATCAAGCCGCCCCCGGCTTGTCGAAGGCGTAGTGGCTGACCCACCACTGCTGACCATCATCATGGCCGAACAGTTCCGCGCAGGCCATGAAGAAGATGCGCCAGCGCGACAGCCACAGGCGGGCCTGGTCGCGGCCGTACACCTGCGCGAACACGTCCATCACCGCATCGCGGTTGGCATCGGTGTTCGCCAGCCAGGCATTGGCCGTGCGCTCGTAGTGGGTGCCGTCCCAGCGCCATTGATCCGCCAGTTGCAGGTCCGCCTGGAAGCGCAGCGGCAGCGCATCGGAGGGCATCATTCCGCCGGTGAAGAAGTGCCGGCTCATCCAGTCGGTAGGGCCATGATCGATGAACAGGTAGGGCGTGGTCGCGTGGCAGAACACGTGCTTCATGAAGCGCCCGCCGGGGCGCAGCCAGCCGGCCACCCGCGCATACAGTGACTGCCAGTTGCGCATGTGCTCGAACATCTCCACCGACACCACCCGGTCGAACTGCCGCGCGAGGCTGAAGTGGTTCATGTCGGCGGTGATGATCTCGATGTTGCCCAGGCCCCGTGCCGCGGCCTGGCCGAGGATGTACTCGCGCTGGGAAGCGGAGTTCGACACCGCCGTGATGCGCGCGTCGGGGTAGTGCGCCCCCATCCACAGTGTCAGCGAGCCCCAGCCGCATCCCAGCTCCAGGATGTCCTGGCCGTCGGCGAGGTCGGCATGCTCGCAGGTCAGCGCCAGCGAGGCCGCCTCGGCCTGCTCCAGCGTGGTGTCGGCGCTCTGGAAATAGCAGCTGCTGTACTTCAGGTGCGGCCCCAGGGCCAGCCGGTAGAAGCCGGCTGGCACCTCGTAATGCTGTTCGTTGGCCTTGTCGGTGGCCACGGCCACCGCACCGCTGTTCATCGCGGCAATGAACTCGCGCTCGAGCGTCTCGCGGGCCTGGCAGTCGTGCGTCGCGAGTTCGCGCAGGCGCCGGCGCACGAGCATGCGGATGCTGCGGCGGATCACCGGGTCGGGCATCAGGCCGCGCTCGGTGAAGTCAATGGCAAGCTGGGTGGCGGAAGTCATCATTCAGGCATCCTCTGCGGTGCGGGGCGGCAAGGGTATGAAGGCACTGGTGGTGCGCTGGTATTCGCGGTAGGCATCGCCGCGCGAGCGCAGCGCCTGCTGCTCGGTGTACGGGATACCGGTGAGGCGGTACAGGAACACCAGCATCACCACCGGGCCGGCGGCGGTCAGCCACCACAGTGGTGCGCCCCAGCCGATCAGCGGATAGGCGAACCAGTGCAGCCATTCGAAGAAGTAGTTCGGGTGGCGCGAGTAGCGCCACAGCCCGACTTTGCAGACCTGGCCCTTGTTGGCGCTGTTGCGGCGGAAGGCATCGAGTTGTCGATCAGCCAGGTTCTCCCCGGCCCAGGCGACCGCGAACACGGCCAGGCCAAGGTAGTCCAGCCAGTCCAGCGCCGGCCGCGCGGCGCCGGCCGCCGCCAGCACCGGGGCCGCGAACAGCAGTGCCCACAGTGCCTGCACCTGGAAGAAGACGAAGAACACCGGCTGGGCCTTCGTGCCGAGCGCGTCGCGCATCGCGCGGTAACGCCCGTCCTCGTCCTCGGCGGCCACGCGCCGCGCCAGGTGCACGCCCAGGCGCCCGGCCCAGATGCCGATCATCGCTGCCAGCAGGCCGGCGCGCAGTGCTTCCGGGGCGTGGTTGCCCAGCGCCCACCACACGCCGACGATACCGGTGAGCCAGGCCCAGATAACATCCACGATGGCGATCTTGCCGCCCCGCCACTGCCAGACCCAGCCCGCGAGCATGCAGACCGAGCACAGCGCGGCGGCCGTGCCCACCAGCGACCAGTCAACCGACGCGGTCATATTCGACCTCCGCTGTGGCGGGCGGAATGACTGCCGACAATGACTCGCTCCAGCGCGTCACCACCATCAGCGCCGGCAGCGCGGTGACCCACTCCAGGGCCACCAGCGCCAGGGCGCTGTCGCCGACCGGAAACTGGATACCGCCAAGGCGCTGGCCGCCGAGGTAGGCCAGCGGGCCAGCTACACCGCCGAGCACCGCGGCCAGCAGGTAGCGCCCCCGCAGCCAACCCAGGCTGTGGCGCAGGCTCATGGCCAGGTTGACCCACAGCGTGACCATCCACAGCGTGGTGGGCTGACCGAGCATGGCCTGCTCGGGGAAGGCGATGACGCCGAACAGGGCAAGCAGGGAATCACACATGGCCCCCAGCAGTGCGGCTGCGGCAATCAATCGCAGTTCGATGGCGCGGTCGGCGCCAACGAGTTTCAGGTGGATGAGCATCCAGGCCAGCGTGAACAGGGGCCCGACCACGGGCATGCCCGCCGTGGCGGCCATGACGGTGATCAGCCAGCCGAACTGGACGGCCAGGAAGTTGCAGATGATTAACGGTTTCATAAGGGGGGCAATGCCTCCACGCAAGGCTGCAGCCGGCAGCGCGGTTTGGTAAGGGTGATCTGCAGGCTGCCGAGGTAGCGTTCGTCGAACCCCGCCTCGCAGTACTGCAGGTAGTAGTCCCAGAGGCGCACGAAGCGTTCGCTGTAGCCAAGGGCATGAACGCGGTCAAGGCGCTCCATGAAGCGCTCGCGCCAGCGGCGCAGGGTGTGCGCGTAGTGCGGTGCCATGTCCTCGATGTGGACCGGCTTCATGTCGGTATGGCCGGCCACCGCGGCCAGCATCGCCTGTTGCGAGGGCACGCAGCAGCCGGGGAAGATGTAGGCCTTGATGAAGTCCACCGTTTTCAGGTAGCGGCGGTAGCGCTGGTCCGGCATGGAGATGGCCTGCAGGCACATGGCGCCGTCCTCGCGCAGCAGGCGCGCGCACTCGCTGAAATAAGCCGGCAGGAACTCGTGCCCCACCGCCTCGATCATCTCGATGGACACCACGCGATCGTAGCGGCCCTCGAGGTTGCGGTAGTCCTCCAGCAGCACGGTGATGCGATCACCCAGGCCGGCCTCCCTGATGCGCTGGGTGGCCAGCTCGTACTGCGACGGGGAAATGGTGATGGCGGTGACGCGGCAGCCGTAACGGCGGGCGGCATGGATGGCGAAGCCGCCCCAGCCGCAGCCCACTTCCAGCACGTGGTGGCCGGGCTGCAGGTCGAGCTTGCGGCAGATGCGATCGAGCTTGCGTGTCTGAGCGCTGGCCAGGTCCTCGTCCCGGTTGGCGAACACGGCCGCCGAGTAGGTCATGGTGTCGTCCAGAAACAGGGCGAACAGATCATTGCCGATATCGTAGTGGGCGTAGATGTTCTCGCGGCTGCCGTCGCGGGTGTTGGCGCGACGTTCGTGGCGCCAGCGACTGACCCGCTGGGCAAGGGCCGCCGTGCCGCCTTCCATGGTGTCGAACACGTCGATGTTGTGGATGCCGACGCGGAACAGGTCCGCCAGGCTGTCGGCGCGCCAGTAGCCGTCCATGTAGGCCCGGGCGATGCCGAGCGCCCCGCCGGTGACCGCGTCACTGTAGAAGCGCGGGTCGGTGACCGTCAGGCGCGCCCGCGGGGTGGCCTCGGTGTCGCCGGCCTGCCAGTCCCCCCAGGGGTCGGTGATGTCGATGCGCCCGGCGGTTATCGCGCCGAGGCGCTGGCGTACCGCGCCGCGCAACACACCCGTCAGGGCCGAGGGGCGCGCCGGGGCGCCCTCGCGGGCACGGCCGGTCAGTGCTTCAAGTCGAGTGCTCATACGGGTTCCTGCCTGGTTTCAAGGTGTTTGGGGTGCGGGTGAAAGGGCACCCGCTTGAGATACAGCCGCAAGGCCTGCCAGTAGATTGCGCCGACGACGCGCGCAGTCATCGGCGGGTAGCTGGCCAGCGCGCCCGCCAGGCTGGCGGCGCTGATGGGCCGGGCCCGCAGGCACAGGTCGGCGCTGAACACGCGCTCGCCATCGCGGAAGTTGTGCATGGTGATGGCCAGTTGCTCGCCGGGATGTGTGAACACCCAGCGATAGTGCTGCTCCATCGGCATGAACGGGGAGACGTGGAAGCGCTTGCCGAACTCGAAGCTCAGCGGTGCGTCGGCGTTCCGGCCGCGGCAGTCCAGCACGTAGGCGTGCCGCTCGCCCCAGGGCGTGTTGGTGATTTCCGCGACGATGGCCTGCAGCGTCTCGCCATCGGCGGCAAAGCAGAAGTAGAAGCTCACCGGGTTCATGCAGTAGCCGAAGTAGCGCAGATGCGCCAGCAGGCGCACCGGCCCGTCGGGCCGGAAGCCGGCCCTCACGCTGACATGATCCCGCACCGCCTCGTCGAGCGGGCGGGCCGGATCACCCAGGTAGTCCTCGCGCCGGAAGGCCGCCAGGTTGCGTCTGTTCACCGACCAGAACCAGCGCCCGGCGAACACCGTGTCCAGCTCGGCCAGGTCCAGGTACAGCATGAACAGCCGGTAGCTGAAGCCATGCGGCACGGGCTGGTAGCGGTGGTGGCCGACCCGGCCGGTGTACAGGCGCGAGTTCATGCGGCCAGCTCCAGGTCGTAGGCTTCCAGCAGGCGCGCGGCGCTGGCGACGCCGTCCTCGTGGAAGCCGTAGCCCCACCAGGCGCCACAGAAGGACACGCCGCGCCGGCGCACCATCTCGGCGTGGCGTGCCTGGGCCGCGGCCCGGTCTGGCCCGAAGCCCGGGTGGGTGTAGTTGAAGCGACGGACGACGCTGGCCGGGTCGATGCTGTCGCCGGGGTTGAGCGACACGCACCAGGTCGTGCCCGAGGCAAGCCCCTGCAGGATGTTCATGTCGTAGGTGACCGCCACGCGGCCGGACTCGCTGGCCGGGATGCGATAGTTCCAGGCGGCCCAGGCCTTGCGTGCGCGCGGCAGCAGGCGCGTGTCGGTGTGCAGCACCACCTCGTTGTCGGTGTAGGGGAAGGCGGCGAGGATGTCGCGTTCATCGGCGTCGGCATCGGCCAGCAGCGCCAGCGACTGGTCGGCGTGGGTGGCCAGGATCACCTCGTCGAAGCGCTCGACCTGGCCGCTGCCCGTGCCGATCTCCACGCCACCGCCGATGCGCCGCACCGAGGTGACCGCCGTGTTCAGCCGGATGCGGTGCGCGAAGGGCGCGGTCAGCGGGCCGATGTAGGTGGACGAGCCGCCGATGACTGTGCGCCAGACCGGCCGGTTACCGATCTGCAGCATGTGGTGGTTGTCCAGGAACTCGATGACGAAACGCATCGGGAAGCGGCGGAAGTGCTCGCCGCTGCAGGACCACAGCGAGGCGCCCAGTGGCACCAGGTAGTAATCGGTGAAGGCGCGGCCCAGGCCCGCGCGTTCGCAGAACCCGGCCACCGAGACGCTGTCGTCCAGGCCCTCGGCCAGGGCCCTGGGGGCGATGTCGTGAAAGCGCAGGATGTCCCGCAGCATCGCCCAGTGCCCCGGCCGCAGCAGGTTGCGGCGCTGGCAGAACAGCTGGTCCAGCGACGAGCCGTTGTACTCGATGCCGGTGCGCTCGCAGTGCACGCTGAAACTCATGGAGGTTTCGCGGCTGGCGATCCCCAGTTCGGCGAACAGGCGTGTCAGACGCGGGTAGTTGTGCTCGTTGAACACGATGAAGCCGGTATCGACCCCCAGCGTGCGCTCACCGTCATGGACCTGCACGGTGTTGGTGTGGCCGCCAATCCAGGAGGCCGCTTCGAACACGGTGAGATCGTGGCGGCGGTACAGCCCGCGCGCCGCGCTGAGGCCGGCAATGCCGGTGCCGACGATGGCGATCTTCATGCCTGCCCCTCGGCAGGGCGGGCCGCACGGCCCTCGGCGAGGATGCGGGCCGGCACGGGACGCAGCCTGGCCACCAGGCCGAGCCCGCTCAACAGGCGCAGCAGCAGGTAGCTGATGTCGATTTCCCCGGGGTAGAAGCCCTGCCGCGCGGAGGCGGGGTAGCGATGATGGTTGTTGTGCCAGCCCTCGCCGAGGGTGAGCAGCGCCAGCAGGGCGTTGTTGCGACTGTCATCGGCGGTGTCGAAGCGGCGGCTGCCCCAGCGATGGGCCAGCGAGTTGATGGTGTAGGTGGCGTGGTACAGGGCGACGGTGGAGATGCAGCCCGCCCACACCAGCATCTGTGCGCCGCTGGTGCCCGTGGCCGGCCATACCGCCGCCAGCCATTCGCCGAGCCAGTAGGTGCCGGCGCCGAAGGCGATGAACGGCAGCCACCACAGGCGCTCCAGGAGGGCGAGTTCCGGATAGCCTTCCCAGTCGCGGATCCGCTGGCGGTCGGTGCCGAAGGCACCACCGGTGAAGAACCACAGCATGTGGCTGTGCAGGAAGCCGCGCAGGCGCGGGGAGTGCGGATCGCTGGCGGTATCGGCGCCGGCGTGGTGGGCGCGATGATGCGCTGTCCACCACAGCGGGCCGCGCTGGCCCGCCGTGCAACCGAGCACCGCCATGGCGAAGCGCATCGCCCGGCCGGCCTGGAAGCTGCGATGCGAGAAGTAGCGATGGTAGAAGGCGGTGATGAAGAACATCCGGGCGAGGTAGGCGAACACGGCAACCGCTACCGCGACCTTGCTCACGCCGGTCCACAGCACCGCCAGGCAGCTGGCATGCAGGGCCGCGAAGGGCAGCATGCGCCAGTACTGCACGCGGTGGTCGGCGTTGTCGTCGCCGCCCTCGGGTGCATTGGTTGCCCAGCGCCAGGCACGCAGGGCGGGGGTTGCGATCGCGGTGGGCAGGCTGTGCTGTGGGATGGCCAAGGGCGTTACTCTCCGGGTGGTTGCTGGCCCCTTGTGGCGGCGGGCTCTTGTTGATGGATCAGAGTGTCCTGCATGCATGATGAAGTGGCGGTGCAGCAGGCGTGAAGAACGTGTGAACCGGGCTTCAGCGGGCCGGGAAACGGATGACGACACTGGTGCCGGCGCCGGTTTCGCTGCGGATATCGATGGGCCAGCCGAAGCGGTCCGACAGGCGCTTGACGATGGTCAGCCCGACACCATGGCCGACCGCGGTGCCGGTATCCCCGCGCTCGAAGGGCTCGAACAGCCGCTCCATCTGCTTGGGTGACATGCCGATGCCGCTGTCGGCCACCTCCACCCGATCGCCGAGGATGCGCACCACCACCGAGCCGGCGTTGGTGTAGGCGCAGGCGTTACGGATGAGGTTGCCGAGCAGGACGGCCAGAACCTTGTCCGAGGCCTCCACGCGCAGTTCGGCCTCTTCCTCGATGGCAATGGTGACCGGCTTGTCCTGCAGCAGGTGACGGGCCCGCTCGATCTCCTCCACCACGATTTCGTTGACCAGCACCGGGTGGGTCTTCAGGCCCTGCTCGGATTCGCGCGCCAGCAGCAGCAGGGTCTCGATGAGTTCCTCCATGTTGATGGCCGAGCGCCGGATGCGGTCCACGGCAACCCGCGCCCGTTCGTCCAGGCTGCGGTTGCTCTGCAGCACGTCGGTGGCCAGGCGGATGACGGTGATGGGGCTGCGCAGCTCGTGGCTGGCATCGCGGGTGAAGTTCCGCTCGCGCTCGACGAAGGCCTGGGCGCGCGCGACTAGTTCCCGCAGCGCGCCGGACAGCACCACGACCTCGTGGTCCACGTCCGCGGGCAGCATCTGCGCGTCGAAGCTGGCCGGATCGGCGGTGGCCGGGTCAAGCATGGCGACCTTGCCGGCAAGGCCGATGATGGGCGAGATGGCGCGCCGCGAGAAGCGCCAGGCCAGCCAGGTGGCCAGGTAGATCGCAACCAGGACCATCGCGAGCGGCACGATGCCGAAGAACACGGCCAGCTCGCTCACCCGCTCACCGTCGAAGGCGAGCACCAGCCGCCGGCCCTCGTGCTGGCTGACGAAGGCGGCCGAGAAATCCTCGTCACCGGAGGTCAGCTTGTGGAAACCGGCGGGCAGGCCGGCCAGGTGCGCCGGCACCGCATCACCCGGAACCAGCCAGGCGGTGAGGTTGCGGGTATCCGGCCGGGCGGCGTCCGGGTCCCGTGCCAGGCGCTCGAGGAAGTATTCGGTCTCGTCCTCCAGTGCCTGGCGGATGAGCACATCGGCAATCACGATGCGTGCGGCATAGACGCTCAGCACCGCCGTCAGGCCGATGAGCATGGCCTGCAGTGCGAAGGCGCGACCGACCTTGTGGCCGATGCCGCTGCGCCGCTGTTCGCCGGCGCCGGTTGCGGCCACCTCCGGACTCAATTGTCGTCCGGGCCTGCGACCCGGTAGCCGGTGCTCGGAATGGTTTTCAGCAGGGCCGTTTCGAAGGGCCGGTCGATGGCTTTGCGCAGGCCGTAGACATGGCTGCGCAGGGTGTCGCTGTCGGGCAGGATCTCGCCCCAGATCTCCCGTTCGATCTCGCGCCGGCTCACCACCCGCGGCGAGGCCCGCATGAGGATGGTGAGAATCTTCAGACCGATGGGGGTCAGCGAGATTTCCTGGCCGGCGCGGAACACGCGCAGCGTGCCGGTGTCCAGGGTGAGGTCGGCCACCTGCAGCGTCTCGGGGCTGACCAGGCCGCGGTTGCGGCGGATCAGCGCGCGGGCGCGGGCCTCCACCTCGGCCAGTTCGAAAGGTTTCACCAGGTAGTCGTCGGCGCCGCAGTCCAGGCCGGTGAGCTTGTCCTCCAGGGTGTCGCGCGCGGTCAGCATGAGTACCGGGGTGCTCTTGCGGGCTTCCTCGCGCAGCTTGCGGCACACCGTGATGCCGTCCATGCCCGGCAGCATCAAGTCCAGGATGATGCAGTCGAACTCCTGGGAGACTGCCAGGTGCAGGCCCGTCACCCCGTCGGCGGCGTAGTCCACGGCGTAGCCGCAGTTCTCGAAATACTCGCAGACCATGGCGGCGATATCGCGATGATCTTCGACAATCAGGATGGTATCGGTGTGTTGCGCAGGCATTTTCACGGCCCAGAACAGGGTATCCGGCAATTATATGCCTGAGAGTGCGTGATTCGCGCGTGAACAGGCTCGCCCACGGGCTCAAGTGTTCCTTACCGGGCGCCGATAGCCCTGAAGCAGCAACAGGCCCTGGCAGCGGTATTGACGATGGGAAAGCGCCAGCGGCCGGTGCCGGGATGCACCATCATGGACCGTTCTGCTGCGGTCGACGATTTACTCCGGGAACTGCGAAATTCATGGACATGGGCCTGCCAACGAACGAGCCACGCTTGCGCCGGGCCGTGCTGCTGAGCGCCGACGAGGCCCTCGGCCAGCGCATGCAACGGCTGACGGCCCTGTTCCAGGGGCCCGGGCTTGAATGCGAGTGTCTTGCGGATCCGGCGACGGCAGGCGAGCGCCTGGCCGGCGGCGGGGTTGACCTGTGCCTGGCCGAGCCGGCGCTGGCGGGGCAGGTCGAGCCGGCAGCGCTGGGTGCCTGCGGGGCGCTGGTCGTGCTGGGGACCGACCCCGGGGCGCCGCGGTTGCCCGGCCTGCTCACCGAAGTGCTCGACCCCGGACGCCTGGACGATTTCTCCCTGGCTACCTGTCTGCGCCTGTGCCTGGCCAGGGCCGTCGAACGTGCCCTGGCGCGCCACGTCCGTGACGATCTGCCGGCCATGGTTTTCAGCCTCGACGCCAACGGTGCTATTGCCTCGGTCAACCGCTTCGGTTCCGAGAAGCTCGGCTACCCCGAGGCCGAACTCATCGGCCGCGCGTTCTCGGCCATCTGCCTGGACATGGACGCCAATGATCTCAAGCTGTACCTGCGGCGCGTGTTCGATACCCCGGGCAACATCCTGCGCATCGACAGCACACTGCTCACCCGCGAGCACCTGCCGCTGTGGGTGGAGCAGACCGCGCGCAGCGTGGTCGACGACCAGGGCGTGGCCTCGGCGCTGGTGATCTGCCAGGACAACTCCGAGAACCGCCGGCTCAGCGAGGCGCTGAGTTACAGCGAATCGCACGACAGCCTGACCGGCCTGTTCAACCGCCACTACTTCGAGCAGATGCTGGGCCGCCTGAGTGCCGAGGCCCGCTGGAACCGCCAGGAACATGTGCTGGTGTACATGGACATCGACCAGTTCAAGGTCATCAACGACGTGTCCGGCCACGGCGCCGGGGACGAGCTGATCCGTCGCGTGTCCACGCTACTGCGCGAGCGCGTGCGCCGCGGCGATGTGCTGGCGCGCCTTGGCGGCGACGAGTTCGCCATCGTGCTGGCGGACTGCCCGCTGGAGCGCGCGCATGCCATTACCGATTCCCTGCGCGATGCCCTGGCCGCGCTGAAGTTCAACCACGACGGGCGCCTGTACCGCATTACCGCCAGCTTCGGCATGGTGTCGGTCAACGGTGACGATGCCAACGTTGCCATGACGCTCGGCAAGGCCGACACCGCCTGCTTCACCGCCAAGGAGGCGGGCCGCAACCGCGTGCACCTGTTCGAGGCCGAGAACGGCGATGCGCTGCGCCGCCGGGGCGAGATGGAATGGGTCTCGCGCGTCAACGATGCGCTGGAGAACGACAACCTCATCCTGTTCGCGCAGGGCATCTACGACCTGCACGATGCCAAGCGCCCGCCCGGCTTCGAGGTACTGGTGCGCCTGCGCGATGGGGACACGATCGTGCCGCCGGGCATGTTCCTGCCGGCGGTGGAGCGCTTCAACCTGTCCGCCGACGTGGACCGCCGGGTCATCGAGAAACTGCTCGACTGGTGCGAGAGCAACCCGGAGTTCCTGGACCGGATCGGCCGCTGGTCGGTGAACCTGTCCGGCGTGACCATGAGCGATTCGAAGTTCAGCGACTGGCTCAAGGGCAAGTTCCGTAACAGCCGCCTGCCGCCGAGCAAGGTCTGCTTCGAGGTGACCGAGACGGCCGCCATCTCCAACCTGGATCTCGCCTGCGAGTTCATCTGCGAAATGAAGACGCTCGGCTTCCGCTTCGCGCTGGACGATTTCGGCAGTGGCCTGTCCTCGTTCGCCTACCTCAAGGAACTGCCGGTGAACACCGTCAAGATCGATGGCATCTTCGTGCGCGACATCGCCGAATCACCCATCCACCGGGCCATGGTGCGGTCCATCACCGAAATCGCCCACCTCATGGGCAAGACCGTGGTCGGCGAGTTCGTCGAAGATGACCGCGTGGCCGACCTGCTGCGTTCGCTCGGCGTGGACGCCGGCCAGGGTTACGGCCTCGGGCGGCCAATGCCCATCGATGAGCTGCTGCGCTCGGAGCCCCTCGGACGCTCCAGCGCCCGCAGCGCCGCCTGAGCCGGCCCCCGCCGGCCCGGATCGCCCCTGTTTTCCGGCCCGCGCCGCTTTCCCGCGGGCGGCCGGCGCGTTAGTCTGCACGCGACAGCCGGAGGGGGAAGCCATGAGTGCCGTCATCGAGCCTGCGCGACCGCGCCGCCTGCCCGCGATCCACGTGGCGTGGTACCTGTTCACGGGGCTGTGCCTGTTCTACGCCGTCCTGGCCTTCGATTACTTCATCGGTTTCGGTGCCGGCCGCGAGGGCCTGTGGCTGCACCTGCTCGCCGCCAGCGTGTCCCCGGACTACGCCCACGGTGCCGGTTCGGTGCACCTGGAGCAGCGGCACGCCTATGGCCGCGGGCTGCACTTCCTGCTCATGCACACCATGATGGGGGCGGTATGCCTGGCGGTGGCGCCGCTGCAGTTCAGCGCCCGCCTGCGTCGTGCCCGGCCGGCCCTGCACCGGACGCTCGGCGGCATCTACCTGCTGGCGGTGCTGCTCAGCATGCTCGGCGGGATGGCCTACCTCGCGGTGACGCCGCTGCACGAGGTGT
>CAYGQN010000068.1:0-14395 GCA_964351795.1 uncultured Gammaproteobacteria bacterium | reverse complement strand
GGTGAGGGCAGGCGGGCGGATGCTCGTGGTCAACGGAGCCGCAGCGGGCAGTGTGAATCGCCGCACGCCGCACGGCCATCCACCCATCGAGAGCTTCCTCGGCATTCCCCTGCGCCTGGACGACGAGGTCGTCGGCGTCATCGCGCTGATCAACCGGCCCGGCGGGTTCAGCGAGGCACTGGCCGAAACACTGCTGCCGTTCTGCTACACCTGCGCCAGTCTCATCGCCAACCGCCACGCCAAGCTCGCCCAGATTTCCACCACGCAGCAGATGGCCACCACGCTGCAGAACCTGATGTTCGGCCTCGACAGTTCCGGTGGCGGCATGTTCGAGTGGAACCTGGAAACCGGCTGCTTCCGCTCGCCCGCCTGGCGCGACAAGCTCGGCTACACGCTGGCGGACTTCGACGACACGATAGAAGCCTGGATGGAGCGGGTGCACCCCGATGATCGGGCCCATCTCGTCGAGCGCAACCTGGCCGTTGCCGCGCAGGCGCGGGAGGGTGTGGGTACGGAGTTCCGCTATCGTCACCGCGACGGCCACTACATCTGGGTGCTCAGTCGCGGCCGCCTGTTTCACAACAGCGACGGCGCGGTGACACGGATGCTCGGTATCAACATCGACATCACCGAGGCCAAGGAGCGCGAACGGGAGATCGCGCAAAGCCGCGAGCAGCTGGCCATGATCACCTCGCTGACCCCGGGCGGCATCTTCCAGTTGCAGGAGAGCTCCGACGGCCACGGCGTGTTCACCTTCTGCACCCCGGGTTTCCGCCGCCTCTTCCACATCACCGGCGCAGGGATGCCCGATCTCGAGACGGTTTTCGAACGCATCAGCCCCGAAGACATGCCGGCGGTGATGGAAGGGCACGCGCGTGCGCTCGCCAGCGGCGAGCCCTGGAACCTGGTGTACCGGGTGTGTGCCCACGACGGCAGCTATCGCTGGGTGGAAGGCCACGCCAACCCCACCCGCCAGCCCGACGGCTCCTGCCTGTGGCACGGCCATGTCTCCGACGTCACCGCCGAGCGCGAGAGCCGCGACCGCCTCGAGCGCCTGGCCGCTTCCGTGCCCGGCATGCTGTACCAGTTCCGGGTGGACGCCGATGGCCGCGCCAGCATGCCCTATGCCAGCCGCGGCTCGCTGGATGTGTACGGCCTCACGCCCGAGGAGCTGACCAGCGAACTCAACCTGTCCATCGAACGGCTCTCACGCGATGATCGCCCGGGCCTGTGGCAGGCGATCGATCAGTCCCTGCGCAGCGGCGAGGACTTCAATTTCGAATCCCGCCTCAACCATCCCAGCCGCGGCGAGCGGCGGGTCCGCCTGCGCTCCAAGCCCTACCGCGAGGCGGACGGCAGCACGGTGTGGTTCGGCTACGCCTGGGATTGCACCGAGGACCACGAACGCGAACAGGCGCTTCGCCGATCCGAACAATCGCTGTTCGAAACCACCCAGCTCGTTCCCGGCACTGTCTGCCGCGCGCAGGTCCACCCGGACGGTCACGTGAGCATGCCCTTCGTCAGCGCGGGCCTCACCCACCTGCTCGGGATCACACCGGATACCGTGCATGATGATGCCCGGCCGATCCTGCAGCGCATCGGCATCCCTGATCGGATCCGGATCCTGCGCAGCCTGCGCCGCTCCCTGGCCACCGGGGAGATGCTGGAGGTGCAGTTCAGCGTCACCGACGATACCGGCAGGCTGCGCTGGATCCTCGCCCAGGCCATGCCGAAGCTCGAGAGCGAGCCGGACGGCTCGCGCCTGCTGCTCGGCTACCTGGCCGACATCACCGACAAGATAGAGGCCAACCGCGCGCTGAAAGCCGAGAAGCTGTTCGCCGAGAACCTGCTCGACAACCAGAGCGTGCCCACGCTCGTGCTTGATGCCAACGGCCGCGTCCGCCACTGGAATCGTGCGCTGGAGGAACTCACCGGGGTCGAGCGCGACGAGATCATCGGCACCGACCGCCATGCCCGAGCCTTCTACCGCACCCAGCAGGTCACCCTGGCCGACGTGGTCCTGCACGGCCTGGGGGATGAGTACGGCAAGCGCTACAGCAACTTCCACCGGCCCAAGCACCTGCGCGATGGTGCCGCCGGAGCCAACTGGTGCACGCTTGCCAACGGCAGGCGCGCCTGGCTGCTGATATCGGCAGGACCGGTCTACAACGCCGACGGTGAGCTGGTCGCCGTGGTGGAGAGTGTCATCGACGCCACGGAGCAGAAGCAGCTCGAGTCGGAAATGCAGCTCGCCCGGGACGAGGCCTTGCGCGCGATGCAGGTCAAGAGCGAGTTCCTCGCGAACATGAGCCACGAGATCCGCACGCCGATGAACGGCATCATCGGCATGAGTGAACTGCTGCGCGGAACCAGCCTCGACGCCGACCAGCTCGAGTTCGTGACCACGCTGGAGTCCTGCGGTCGCCACCTGCTCAACCTGTTGAACAACATCCTCGATTTCTCCAAGGCCGAGGCCGGGCGACTGGAACTGGATCAGACGGCCTTCCAGATTGGCACGGTCATCGAGGAGTCCATCCGTAACGTCGCCCACGCCGCCGATGCCAAGCGGCTGCCGCTCGTTCGGGAGATTGCCGCCGATGTGCCGGCGTGGCTGAGCGGTGATCCGGCCCGCCTGCGCCAGATCCTCATCAACCTCATCAGCAACGCCGTGAAGTTCACCGAGCAGGGGCAGGTACGCGTCAGGGTCGAGTCACTCGGCCAGGTCGGTGAGGACGTGGCCCTGCGCCTGGAAGTCAGCGACACCGGCATCGGTATTGCGCCGGAGGCCATCCAGGACCTGTTCCGCCCGTTCACCCAGGCCGACTCCACCACGACGCGGCGCTTCGGCGGCACCGGTCTGGGCCTTGCGATCTGCCGGCAGCTGGTGGAGCTGATGAACGGCGACATCGGCGTGGTGAGCACCCCCGGCGAGGGCAGCAGTTTCTGGCTCACCGTGCGTCTGCAGGTGGCCCCGACACCGGATCTTGTGCCGGTCGAGGGCCTGCCTGCCGCCAGCGGCACACACGCACCGCGGATCCTGATGGTCGAGGACAACGAGATAAACCAGCGCGTGGCGCTGGGCCTGCTCAATCGCCTGGGGTACACCGCCCGCGTCACCGCGAACGGCAGGGAGGCCCTGGCGGCACTTGAGCAGGAGGACTTCGACCTGGTGCTGCTGGATTGCCAGATGCCGGTGATGGACGGGTTTGAAACCATTGCCTGCATTCGCGATAAGATGTCGCCCGTTCGCAATCACGACATCGCGGTGGTGGCGATGACGGCCAACACCATGCCCGGGGATCGCGACCAATGCCTCGCCGCGGGAATGGACGATTTTCTCGGCAAACCCGTCAGCATGGATGATCTCAAGCGCGCCATCTCGCGCAACCATCGGCGGCGCAAACCCCGCTCAGGCGCCGGGGATCCCGCCAACGCGGCGCCCGACACCACCGGGGCGAGCCAGCGCCCCTCGCTGTACGATCCGCATTACCTCACCACCAACCTCGGCGATGAGCCCGGGCTCATCAACGACATTCTCGTGCAGTACCTGCAGGACATGGATGCACACCTGGACAAGGTGGCGGCGGCCTGCGAGACCGGTGACGCCGCGGCCGTGGAAGCCAGCGTGCACAGCCTCAAGGGCGCATCCGGCAGCGTCGGCGCCACTGCGATGCACCTGCGCGCCGGTGAGCTCCTTGACCAGTTGAGAGCGGCGCCGGGACGCAGCCTGACGGCCGCGGAGCTCACCGCACTGCAGGCGCTCGGCGACGCGACGCGGGCGAATCTGCGCGAGCGGCTCGACTGAACCGCCCCGGCATTGCACTGCGGGGGGCCACGTGCAAACCCGGCAACGGGCCGCACGGGTCCAGGCAGCCGGGTTTTACAAAGGTTTCCGCGCCGGCCCGCCACACCGGCATTAACATTGAGCCCGAGGCCGGCAGCTCCGGCCGCCCTGTCGCCAGCGAGCCCTGAACATGTCCCGACGCGAACTGCTGTGGTATCTGCCAGCCCTGCTCAGCGTGCTGGTGCTGGGGGCGCTGAACCTGCCCTTCCCCTTCGTCTCCGACCAGGCGGTGGCGCTCGGCGGCGCCATGCACCTGCAGCAGGGCGCCACCTTGTACGTGGATTTCTGGGACAACAAGATGCCGGGGCTGTTCTGGTTCTACCGCCTCGGCTGCAGCCTGTTCGGCTTCGATGAAATCGGCATTCACAGCTTCGAGCTGCTGTGGATGACAGCATTCGCACTGGCGCTGATGGCCGGCCTGCGGAGCTGGCTGGACTATCCATTCCTGTCGGCGCTGGCGCCACTGGCTGTCATCGGCACCTATTACGCCGGTGCCGACTCCTCGCACCTGACGCACCTGGAAATCATCACCGGCCTGCCGATTTTCATCGCCGCCTGGCTCAGTTCCAGGCACTGGCCGGGCCGGCGTGCCTGGGCGCTGGCCAGCTTCGGCAGCGGTGTCGCAGCCGGGGTGACGGTGACCTTCAAACTGGTTTTCGCACCGCTGTTCGTTGCCTTCTGGCTGATTGCCAGCATCGTGGCGTTGCGCCGCCATCGCGCCGGCCTGGCGACGGTCATGCAATGCATCTGGCTGCCCGCCGCGGCGGCCGTGGTGACGGTGCTGGGCAGCGTGGTGCTCGTGTTCTGGCGTGACGGCGCACTCGATGAGCTGCTGTGGACGGCCTTCGTCTACCCGCCGCTGGCGCTGGCGGAGTCACCGCCGGCGACCTTCGAACGCCTTATCGAAAGCGCCATGTTCTTCCTGTCCTACTTCGCCGTCTGGGCCCTGTTCATCGGCTACGCGGTGCTGCGCTGGTGGCGGCAGGCCGAGCGCGACACCTTCACCGGCATGTGCCTGGCCTGGCTGGTGCTGGCCGTGGTGTTCATCTGGATACAGCGTTTTTCCTGGTGGCAGTACCACTTCCTGATGCTGTTCGCCCCGGCCGGGCTGCTCGGCGTGAAAGGCCTGGCCGAGCTGTGCCGCCTGCTCATCGGTGCCAACACGATGGCGCAGGCGCGGCCGGGTCTGTACAGCGCCCTGGTGGCCGTCCCGCTGGTGGCCGCCCTGGCCGTACCGGCGGCGCAGAAGCTCACGATTTACAAGCACGTGTTCGTGGAGCAGCACGGCGACCTGCGCGGCTTCCGGGAACTTGTTCGCCAGGAATACGCCGACATCCACAAGAGCACGGCCTTCCTGCGCCGCAGTGGTGCGCTGCCGGGGCGCATCTACGTGTTCGGAACACCGCTGTACTACTACCTGGCAGGGCGGCTGCAGGCCCTGCCGGTGGGTGGCTGGCCGTGGGAGTATTTCGTCGCCTCGCAATGGGATGCGCTGCCGGCACAACTGGCGGCGGCCCGGCCCAACTACATCTTCGTCGAGGAGCGCTACCGCAAGATGATGGCAGTGCGGCCCGGCGATCTGTGGCAGCAGATCAACCGCGCCTATGTGCCCCTGTTCACCGACACCCGCGGGACCTGGTTCGTGATCAAGAGCGACAGCTGGGACTACTGAAGCAAGCCCCGCGGCCGGGACCCACGTGGTGTTCGTCAGTACTGCGGCCCTTTTGCCCTGCCGGCCCGCACCCGGGTCCGGCCGGCGGCTCTGGCGGCACCGGGCGCAGCGGCGTGCCGGCCACACCCGGGTCGAATCAGCTCGGCGGGGATGCCAGCAGCGGCAGCCGGGCAGGCTCCAGGGTACCCACGAACCGGGCCAGCGGCATCACGTCGCAGGCCTTGCCCAGGTCGACCAGCTGACGTCGCAGCATGGCGAGCTTGTCCGCCGCCGGGCGGCGCATGCCCGGCAGGAAATGCGGGCAACAGGCGTCATCGGCGCCGATGAAATCCGTGGCGTGCAACAGCAGCGACGGCGTGACACTCCGCCAGCGGCACAGGCGCAGATGCAGGCGGAAGCAGGCGTCCGCCAGCGGCCCGGCGCGGTCTGCGATGAAGTTCAGGTAGGTCCAGTGCACGGGCACGCGCAGCATCGGCAGGGTGGTCACCGGCAGCTCCACGAGGGTACCGGCCGGGCGCTGCCAGCGCCCGGGCCGCAGCGATCGCGATGCCTCGCGCCAGCTGCCGAAAAGGTCGTCCTGGCCGGGGGCTTCTGCTGCGCCCGGCGCCATGCCACGGCGATGCCAGGCCCGCGCCAGCGGCCCGGTCAGCGCCGGCAGGATGGAGGCATCGTAGTGATAGCCGCGTGCGGCCAGCGCGTCCAGCAAGGGCTCGGAGAGGCGGAAAGCCGGGCCGCGAAAGCCGACCGGTGCACGGCCTGCGACCTCGGCAATGAGCGCGGCGCTGCCGTCGAGGTCCGCGGCCAGGCGCGCGGCATCGGCGCGATGCAGATCGATGGCGTGGTCCAGCGAGTGATTGCCGATCTCGTGCCCGTCCCCAGCGAGCTCCGCGACCAGCGCCGGCACGCCGGGCAGGGTGAGATCCCGGCCCACGACGAATACCGTGATGGTCAGGCCAGTGTCCTGCAGCAGCGCCCGGATGCGCGGCACCGCCACGTCAAGAAAAGAGTCCATGGCCTGCCAGCCGGCATCGCCGCGGGTGCGCTGGTAGGCCCAGAGGTTGTCGAGATCCAGCGACAGCATGGCCGCGGGGCGCGGGCTCACGGCACCTCACCCAGCAGGTGCGGCAGGCTGCGATTGGCCAGCGCCACCGTTTCCTCCACGCTCAGCGACGCATTGACGATGCGCGCGGAGTTGCACACGAACAGACCGGGTACGGCGCTCGCCAGTGGCGGCAGGCCGGCCGAGTAATGCAGGGTCGGCAGGGCCAGCACCTGCCGCGCCCGGGCGATGCGGCTGGTGACCACGTCATCGGGGCAGAGGTCGGGAAACACCTGCCCCAGGCCAGCCAGGAAGCGGGCGGCAATGGCCTCGTCGGCCTCGTCGAACAGCGGATCACGGGCGTCCACGTAGCGCGGCAGGTACACCAGGTGATGGCCGCCGAGTTCATCGGTGGGAACCAGCGCGCTCATCTCGATGACCGTTGTGAACGGCAGCGCGGGATCCAGCAGGTAGGTCAGGTAGGCTCCGCCCAGCGGCCGGCGCAGCAACAGCGACTGGCACACCACGCCCTGCCAGTCGATGGCGGCGTGCTGCTGGCGTTCACTCGCAGGCAGATCGGGCACGATGGCCGGCAGGCGGTCCGAGGAGAAGGTGGCCACGACGCGGTCGAACTGGTCGCTGCCCCCGGCGTGACGCACCTGGAGGCCGCCGTCCCCGGCGGTGACGCTGGCAACCGGGCAGCCCGTCCGGATGCGGCCGCCGGCGGCCTCGATACGTGCTTTCAGGGCATCGATGATGCGCGTGTAACCGCCGCGTACGTAACCGAAGCGCTCGGTCTGCGAGACGCCCTCGCGCGCACCGTGGAAACGCTGCATCACGGCAGCGATCCAGGCGGCAGAGACGCGGCTGGCGTTACTGCCGAGCTTGGCCCGCAGCAGGGGCAGCCACAGGCCCTGCAGCGCCTGCTCGCCCGACCATCGCCGCAGCCAGTCGATGGCCGGCACGGCTTCCAGTGCCAGCAGGTCCCGGCGGCTGGCACCGTAGAGGATGTTCAGCCCCAGGCGCAGCTTGGCCGCGAGGCCGAGGCCGGGCAGGCGCAGAAAGTCCATGGCGTTGTCCAGCGGGTACAGGGCGGTGCCATCGAAATAGCCGGTGCGGGTCCGGCGCATCACCAGCTCGGCCGACAGGCCGAGTTCATCCAGCAAGGCGAGCAGGTGCCGGTCGCCACCCTCGATGACATGGTAGAAGCGATCCCAGGTCACCGACTCGTACCGGAACCCGGCCGTGAGCCCGCCCAGCACCGGCGCCGCCTCGATGACCTCGACCTGCGCGCCGCGCGCGGCCAGGCGCAAAGCCAGCGTCAGGCCCAGCATGCCGCCGCCGAGCACGGCCCAGCGCTGGCGGGGTGGGCTCACGTGACGCGCCGGCCACGCGGCAGCGGCAGCCCCAGCCAGCGTGCCGCGGCCACGCGGGTGATCAGGCGAAGATGGTCGAACACCGTGCGCAGCGTGTTGATCTTCGAACTGCCCAGCACCCGCGTGTCCAGCAGTGCCCGACACTCCACCAGTTGCATCCCGGCGAGGTCCAGTCGCGCCAGGATCTCCGTGACCCCGCAATAACGCTGGTTGAACACCTCCATGCCAGCCAGCGCCTCGCGTCGATAAACGCGGAAGCAGCTCGTGTAGCTGCCGAACTTGTGGTGCAGGACAAGCCGGTACAGGAACGCCGCACCCTGCGACATCAGCCGCCGCCAGGCCGGCACGCGGCTGGTGCTGCCGAAGCGGGGTGTGCCACAGACCGCGGCCACGCCGTCGGTCAGCAGTGGTGCCATCTGGTTGAGCTGCATCGGATCGAAGCTGCAATCGGCATCCAGTACCGCGATGGACTCGGTATCGGCCGCCGCCGCCCCCGTGAGGATGGCGGCGGCGATGCCGCGATTGGTCTCGTGGCGCAACAGGCGAAAGCCCTCGCGCCCGCCGAAGCGGGTCTGCAGGCCCGTCCAGGTATCGTCGGTGCTGCCGTCATCGACGAGCACGAAACGCGGTGCCAGGCGGGCGCGGCTGCGGGCCTGGAACGCCTCCAGCGTGTTGTCCAGGTAAGCCAGCGAATCGGATTCGTTGAAGCAGGGGACGACCACCGTCAGCGCTATGGGCGGGCCGAGGGCGGCCAGTATCGGCTCGGCCGGCGCGCTGCTCGCTTGCGCGACACCGGGCTCACCGGCACTGGCCGGCTGGGGCTCCAGGCCGAGCCATGCCGATATCCCGGTACCGGGGTATTGCGCCAGGAACCAGGCGATGCGCTCGGGCATGGCGGCAAGATTGCGATAGTGGCGGACGCGTTGCAGCCAGGACACGCCGCTGATGCCGGGCTGGGCGATATCCAGCTCCCAGATGTGGAAGTAGCTGACCAGCGGCGCCTGCTCGCGCGCCATCCAGCGCCTGGCGGCCGCGCGCACCGGGCCCGTGGGCAACTGGCGCACGTAATTGCCACCGGAGAATGGCAGCGCCACGCCGCCCAGGCGAATGGCGGATGCGGGCACCTCCGTCAGCACTCCGGAGGCCGTGCTGCGCTCGTGCACGCCGAAACACTCCGGCAGGCCGCGATAGGCACGCCCGCGCGGCAGGACGCTGGCGTCCCAGGCAAAGCCTTCGCCGGCCAGCACGTCGAGCACCCAGAAATCCTCGGGGCCGATCCAGCCGCGGCCGATCCGGAAGCCGCGCACGGCCTGACCGGTGGCCTGTTCCACGGCCGCGCGGGCCCGGCGCAGATCCTCGCGGAAAGCCCCCGGCGCGAGTTCACGCACACTTTGCTGGTAGAAGCCCTGGCAGGCGACTTCGTGACCGTGGGCGGTCACCAGGCGCAGGATCTCCGGATGCTGCTCGGCGATCCAGCCGCTGGCGAAGAAGGTCGCGGTCGCGTCGTAGCGCGCCAGCAGGGTGAGCGCGGCCTCGATGTTGCGGCGGATCCGGGTCTCGAAGCGCTGCCAGTGCTCGAACGGAATCAGCGCGCCGAAAGCGCCCGCCTGGAAGTAATCCTCGACATCAACGGTGACGATATGCCGGCGCCTGGCAGCGGCCGTGCTCATGCGCCGGGCCCGGACACCAGGGCGTCGATGGCGGCGGCGATGCGCGGGCCCGCCGCACCATCGCCGAACGGATTGCTGGCCTGTGCGCCGGCCGCAGCGGGCGGCGCATGCAGCAGCGCTTCGAGGGTCGTGGCATCGGGCGCCAGTGAGACCCCCGGCACGGCCAGTGCCTCGGGGCGCTCGGTGGTATCGCGCAGGATGAACAGCGGCCGGCCAAGTGAGCAGACCTCCTCCTGCACGCCGCCGGAGTCCGAGAGCACCAGCGTTGCCGCCTGCATCAGGGTAAGGAAATCCGCGTAGCCGAGCGGCTCGCAGATGATCACCTGCGAGGGCATGGCCCGCAGTGGCGCCAGGGCGGCCTCCACCCCCGGGTTGGGATGCCGGGGCAGCACCAGCGCCAGGTCGGGGCGTCCGCCCAGCCAGCGGGCGATGACGGCGACGTATTGCGCCAGTCGGGGGCCGAGATTCTCGCGTCGATGCATCGTGAGCAGCACCGGCCGCCGCGGGCCCATGGCTTCCAGCAGGGCCTCGGCGCGCGGCGCGCGCGGGGGCGAGCGGCACCATTCATTCAGCACATCCACGATCGGATTGCCGGTGATCTGCACGGCGGCGGGCGCGATCCCCTCTGCCAGCAGGTTGTCGCGATTGCCCGCCGTGGCTGCGCAATGCAGGGTGGCGAGGCGCGCGATCATCTGCCGGCTGCCTTCCTCGGGGAACGGGCTGGCCGGGTTACCCGTGCGCAGGCCCGCTTCCACGTGGACCACCGGCACGCCCTGCAGCCACGCCGCCGTGGCACCGGCCAGTGCGCTCAGGGTGTCGCCCTGCACCACCACGCAAGCCGGCGCCAGCTCCGCCAGCGCCGGTTCCAGCGCCGCGAGCAGCCGCGACAGCAGGCGCGCGGGCGGCTGGCCCGGCTGCAAGACATCGAAGCGTGCGGTACAGCCCAGCTCGAAATGCACCAGGAACTCGTCCAGCAGGTCCGCCTGCTGGCCGGTACACAGGTTCACGGCCGCCAGGCGCTGCCGCGTTTCCAACGCCCGGATCACCGGCGCCAGCTTGATGGTCTCGGGTCGGGTGCCGAGGATGGTGGCTACACGCGCCTTGTTCATGGGCTGGGCAATCTCATCGCGGCGCCGCCTGGCGCGTATCCTTGCGTCGTGCCGTGCACCGGCGACCGCGTTGTCCGGGCGGGTCGGGGGGCAGGGTCCTGTCCGGGTTAACGACAAATCATGATTCTAGTTGAGCGTCAGTCACTTCGGCGCACACAGGCGGTGAAAAATGGTGCCAGGCTCAGCGCGCCGGGACCGGCAGCACGTCGCCATGGAGTTCGCCGGTGGCCAGGGTGCGCACCTCGGCCGCGATCTCCTGGAACAGGACCCTCGCCGGCGAGGTGGGCCGCCAGACCAGGGCATGCGTCCGGGCCACGTTCTCCCCGTGGACATGGGTGACACGCAACTCCTCCGGCTGGTGGATCTCCGAGCGCACGTACAGTGCCGGCAGGAAGGCCACGCCCATACCCATGGTGACCATGTGGCGCAGGGTGTCGAGGCTGGTGCCCTCGTAGTCGCGTCGCAGCGAGGCGCCAAGGCGCTCACACAGCTGCTCGATCTGGCGGTGGAACAGGTGATGCTCGGCAATGCTCAGCACGGGCTCGGCAAACAGGTCCTCGCGGGTGATGCGCGGCTTGCGCGCCAGGCGATGGTCGGCCGACATCACCAGCTTCAGGGGTTCGCGGAACAACGGCACGATGGTGAAGGCCCGCGAGGCGAGCGGCAGCGGGGTCAGTATGATGTCGTGGCGACCCTCGTTCAGACCGACCTCGAGCTCCCGCGGCACGCCTTCGCGGATCAGCAGTTTCAGCGCGGCGTAGCGCCGGTGTACCTTGGGCAGGATGTGGGGCAGCAGGTAGGGCCCGAGGGTCGGCGTGACGCCGAGGCGATAAGTGCCGCCGGGGCCCTGCACGAGGGTGTCGGCATGCTCGATGAGATCGTTGTACTGTTCCAGCACCCGGCGGGCCGCCGGCACGAGTTCCCGGCCGGCCGGGCTGAGGCGGGTACCGGCGCGGGAGCGCTCGAACAGGCGGGTGTTGAGGCCGCGCTCCAGGGTGGCGATCTGGCCGGTCAACGCCGGCTGACTGACCGCCAGCCGCTCTGCCGCACGGCGGAAGCTCTCGGTCTCGGCCACCGCGATGAAGTATTCAAGCTGCCGCAACGTGGGCTGTTCCCTGCGCATGAAAAACCCTTTTCTTCAACCGGTTGCAGATCACACAGGTTGAGCTTTGCGACGTCGCCACGATGCAATCTGATAACTTCATATTATCACGAGAAGTGCTTCAGGCATATTGAGTTATCACACTGCGAATCCCAGGCTTGTCCACGTCAACCACGGCCCCCTGGCGGGCCCTCCGCATGTCGAGGACAAGACCCATGAACGAGTTCATTCACGGTGTGGTGCGATTCCAGAAGGACGTCTTCCCGGGTCGCCGCGCCCTGTTCGCCGAACTGGCCAATGGCCAGAGCCCAGAGGTGCTGCTCATCACCTGCGCCGATTCCCGCATTGATCCGAACATGGTCACCCAGACCGAGCCGGGGGAGCTGTTCATATGCCGCAACGCCGGCAATATCGTGCCCCCGCACCAGAACGAAGCCGGCGGTGTCACCGCCTCCATCGAGTACGCCGTGGCGGTTCTCGGCGTGAGCCACATCGTGGTCTGCGGGCACACCGACTGCGGCGCCATGAAGGCCGCCATCAACCCGGGCTCGCTGGAAGGGCTGCCGCACGTATCCAGCTGGCTGGGGCACACCCGGGCTGCTGCGGAGGTGGTGAAGGCGCAGCATGGGTGCCTCGGCACCGAGCACCTGGACGAGATGACGCGCGCCAACGTCACGCTCCAGCTGCAGCACCTGCGCACGCATCCCGCGGTTGCGGCGCGGATCGCCACCGGCGATGTGCAGCTGCACGGCTGGGTCTACAATATCGAGACCGGCGAGGTGAATTGCTACGACCCGGTAACCGAGCAGTACAGCCCCCTCCAGGAGCGCTACGCCAAGCTGCTTGCGCGCGGCGAGGACGTGCGGGCCGCGAGCTGAGCGGAAGCGAACGATGAAGCCGGACTTCAGCAACCTGCGCGGCGATATCTTCGGTGGCGTCACCGCGGCCGTGGTCGCGCTGCCGCTCGCCCTGGCCCTGGGTGTCGCCTCGGGGCTGGGGCCGATCGCCGGGATGTACGGGGCCATCTGCGTGGGCTTCTTCGCCTCACTGTTCGGCGGGACGGCATCGCAGATCTCCGGCCCCACCGGCCCGATGGTGGTGGTGGTGGCCGGCCTTGCCGCCAGCCTGAGCGGGCAGCCTGAGCTTATCTTCACGGCCATCATCCTGGCCGGCCTCATCCAGGTGGCCTTCGGGCTGCTTCGCTTCGGCCAGTACATCAGCCTTGTGCCCTATCCCGTCGTGTCCGGTTTCATGAGCGGCATCGGCGCCATCATCATCATCCTGCAGATCGGCCGGCTGCTGGGCGGGGATCCGCCGGGCGGCACCATCCCGGCGCTGGTGTACATCCCGCATGCGCTCTCGGCGATCAACCTGTCCGCGCTCGCCATCGGCGCGGGAACCCTGCTGGTGGTTTACACCTGGCCGGCCCGGGCCGGCAGGTACCTGCCGGCTCCGCTGGCGGCCCTGGTGGTCGGCACCGTGATGGGCCTGTTCCTGCCCGGGGCGCCGATCCTGGGCGACATCCCCACCGGCCTGCCCGAGCTGCACCTGCCCCAGTTCAGCCGCGAAGCCATGTTCCTGGTGCTGGAGGCGGCCATCATCCTCGCCGCCCTGGGCGCCATCGACTCGCTGCTGACGTCGCTGGTCGCCGACAACATGACCCGCACCCGGCACGACTCCAACCGTGAACTCATCGGCCAGGGCATCGGCAACACCGTCGCCGGGCTGGTCGGCGGCTGTGCCGGCGCCGGCGCCACGATGCGCACGGTCATCAACATCCGGACCGGCGGCCGCACACCGCTGTCGGGCATGATTCACGCCGCCCTGCTGCTGGCGGTGGTGCTCGGCCTTGGCCCGCTGGCCGAACAGATCCCGCACGCGGCACTGGCCGGCATTCTGGTGAAAGTGGGCATGGACATCATCGACTGGCGCTACCTGCGCAATGCGCATCGCGGACCGCGCTGGGACCTTGCCCTGATGGCAATGGTGCTCGGCCTGACGGTGTTCGTGGACCTCATCACGGCCGTGGGCGCAGGCGTGGTACTGGCCTCGCTGGCCTTCGTACGCCAGGTGGCGCAGGCGCAGCTCGCCATGCTTGGCAACATTCCGATGACGGCCGATTCCGACGAGGAACGCCAGCTGCTCGACCGCGCCGACGGCCGCGTGACGATGTTCGACTTCGCCGGTCCACTGAGTTTCGGTGCCGCCGCCGACGTCGGTCACCATGCCCGTGAACGCACCCGGGCGGGAACACGCGCCCTGATACTCGACTTCTCCCGGGTGCCGTTCATGGACGTCTCGGCAGCACGGGCGGTGGAGACCATCACCTGCGATGCCGCTAACGCGCATAAGCTCGTCTATGTCACCGGCATGAACGACGAGGTCCGCCAGGTGCTCACGGCCCTGGATGCCGATTGCTGCCTGCCCGACGACAGCAGCCACTTCGCAACGCGGCTGGAAGCCCTCAAGGCGGCGGTCAATGACCTTGAAAACGGCCGCAATGATCCCCATGTAAAGGATCAGAAGCCGGCCGGCATTCTGGTGAAAGTGGGCATGGACATCATCGACTGGCGCTACCTGCGC
>CAYGQN010000067.1:1041-14670 GCA_964351795.1 uncultured Gammaproteobacteria bacterium | reverse complement strand
TCTCCGGGCGGCCGTAGTGCGTGGGGGGCTAGGTCGTGTCTGTGGGGGCGGTACATGGCATCGTCGGTCACGCTGGCCTTGAAGAAGCCATAGGCATCGGCGGGCATCTGCATGCCGCAGGCCGGCACCGGGCAGGCCGCAACCACGGACTTGATGCGTGCGCCGCCATCGATGGCCAGGCGCTGCACCACCATGCCCGTCATGGAATGGCCCACCACGTGGAAGCGCTCCCAGCCCAGGGCGTCGGCCAGGGCGAGGATGTCGGCGCTGGCCTCGGCGGCATTGTGACTGCCCGCCATCGAACGGGACCAGCCGTAACCGCGCAGGTCCGCGAAGGCCCAGGTAAAGGCATGGGTGTCGAAAAACGGCATGGCGAGATCGTAGTTGCGATGATCGCCCTGCCAGTCGTGCATGATGATGACGTGCTCGGCGCCGGCGCCGTGTACTTCGTGTCCCAGGATCATGTTTTCCCCTTTCCGGATTGCAGCAGGCGCTGCTCGCCCCTGCCTGCTTGTGTCACGCCCCCGGGCGAGGAACTTGTTGCCCGGGCCGCGTGTCAGGATGGGGCAGGTGCCTGGCGCATACGCCGGCCCTGCCACCGACAGGACCGGGAGTCTGCCATGTTCAATCCGCGTTCGCACCACGCCGGGGCGCAGCCCTCGGCCTTGCGCCGGCAACGCCGGCACTGACATGCAGGCCGGGCACGCCAGCGCCAGCTTGCGCCAGGACCTGGTGCTGCTCGGCGGCGGCCATGCGCACCTCGCCGTGCTGCGTCACTTCGCCATGCGGCCGGAGCCGGGCCTGCGCATCACGCTCATCAATCGCGGCAGCCAGACGCCCTACTCGGGCATGCTGCCCGCTCATGTCGCCGGCTTCTATGACCACGCGCAGACCCATTTCGACCTGCGTGCGCTGGCCGCGGCCGCCGGTGCCGGCTTCATCGATGCCGAGGCCGCCGGCCTCGACGCCGATGCCGGCCTGGTGCTGCTGCCCGGCCGCTGCCCGGTGCACTGGGATCGCCTGTCGGTGAACATCGGCGCCACGCCCGGCGTGGCGGACGTCCCCGGTGCGGCTGCCCATGCCATGCCGGTGAAGCCGGTCAACGGCTTCCTGGCGCGCTGGCACGAGCTGGAGGCGACGCTGCTGGCACGCCGCAAGGCCGGCCGCGCGGGCGCGAACATCGTGGTGGTGGGCGCCGGGGCGGGCGGTGTCGAACTCGCGCTGGCGCTGTCGGCGCGGCTGCGCCAGGGCCTGCTGGCCAACACGCAGCTGCACCTGGTGGGCGCCGATCCGCAGCTGCTGCCCGGCCTGCCCGGGCGGGCCGGCGCGATCGCCGGGCAATGGCTGCGCGAGCGCGGCGTCCGCACCCACAGCGGCCAGCGCGTGAGTCGGGTGGGTGCCGACGCGGTCAGCCTCGACGACGGCACCCGCATCGACTGTGATGCCGCGCTGTGGGTCACACAGGCCGCGCCGGCACCCTGGCTGACCGACAGCGGCCTGGCGCTGGACGAGCGCGGCTTCATCGCCGTGGACGAGCACCTGGAGTCCATTTCCCACCCGGGTGTGTTCGCCGCCGGCGACATCGCCGGCATGCGTGGTCAGCCGCGGCCGAAATCCGGCGTGTTCGCCGTGCGCCAGGGGCCGGTGCTGGCCCGCAACCTGCGCAGCAGCCTGCAGGGCCGGCCGCTGCGCCGCTACCGGGCGCAGAAACGCGCCCTCGTACTCATCGGCAGTGGCGACGGGCGCGCCATCGCCGTGCGCGGCAGCACCGCGCTGCAGGGCCGCTGGGCCTGGCGCCTGAAGGACTTCATTGATCGCCGCTTCATGCACCGCTACCAGTCGCTGGCCCCGCGGATGGCGAAGCGGATGGCCCGCGAAGCCGAAGCCGCCGGCGCTGAACCACGCCACTGCGCCGGCTGCGGCGCGAAGGTCGGCGCCGCGGTCCTGCGCGAGGTACTGGCGCAGGTGCACACGGTCATCCGCCCGGATGTCATCAGCGGCCTCGAGCAGGCGGACGACGCCGCCATCCTGGAGGTGCCACCGGGCTGGCAGCTGGTACACAGCGTGGACGTATTCCCGGCCATCTGCGATGACCTGTGGCTGCTCGGCGGCATCGCCGTGAACCATTGCCTGAGCGACATCTACGCCATGGGCGCCCGGGGGCAGTCGGCGCTGGCCGTGGTCACCCTGCCGCGGGCGAGCAGCGCGCTGCAGGCACGCATGCTGCACGAGTTGCTCGGTGGCGCCGCGGTCCGGCTGGCCGAGGACGGCGTGGTGCTCACCGGCGGCCACACCAGCGAGGGCCCGGAGCTGCAGATCGGCTTCGCGGTGACCGGGCTGCTCGACCCGGACGCCCCGCAGCGCTTTGCCGGCGCCAGCGGCGGCGACGTGCTCATCCTGACGCGGGCGCTCGGCACCGGCGTGCTGTTCGCCGCCGCCATGGCGGGCGCGGCGCGGCCGGAATGGATGGACACCGCGCTGGCCGCCATGGCGCAGTCGAACCGGCCCGCGGCAGCGGTGCTGGAGGCATTCGATGTCCATGCCTGCACGGATGTATCCGGCTTCGGCCTGCTCGGCCACCTGCCCACCGTGGTGGATGCGGCGAACTGGCAGGTGCTCATCGACCCCGACGCGGTGCCGGCCCTGGCCGGCGCCCGGGAGCTGCTGCGCGAGGGCTGGCGCTCGACCCTGTTCCCCGGCAACCTCGAGGCGCTGGCGCCACCGCTGCGGGCGATGGTGGCGCAGGCCCATCCGCTGCTGAGCGATCCGCAGACCGCGGGCGGCCTGCTGCTCGCGCTGCCGAAGGCCGAGGCAGCCGATTGCCTGGCGGCGCTGGCCCGGGCGGGCAGCGCGGCGGTGGTCATCCGCCGGGTCGAGCCCGGCAGCGGTGTGCGGCTGGGGCAGACCACCGGGGCCGGTGGCGTGTAAGCTGTCGCCAGGCTTTCCCGTCAACCGGCCGGGTCAACAGCATGTGCGGACGCTTCGCCTACCACGCCCCGCGCGAGGTCTTCGAGAGCCAGTTCGGCACGCCGCCCCCGAGGCGCTGGCGCCGGACTGGAACATCACGCCCGACCGCGATATCGCCGCCGTGCGGGCCGACGGCGCCTGCATGCTGCGCTGGGGCCTGCTGCCCTTCTGGGCCAGGACCAGCCGCCTGAACTACGCCACCATCAATGCCAAGGCCGAAACCGTCGATCGCAAGCCCGCCTACCGCGCTGCCTGGCAGAAGCGGCGCTGCCTCATCCCGGCCAGCGGCTACTACGAATGGCAGCCAACCGCCGATGGCAAGCAGCCCTGGTACATCCGCCCGGCGGACGGCGGCCTGCTGGCCCTGGCCGGCCTGTGGGAGCGCTGGGAGGGCCGCGGCCCCGAGGCCGGCCGGGTGATCGAGTCCTGCAGCATCATCACCACCGAGGCCAATACCCTGTGCGCGCCCATCCATCACCGCATGCCGGTGATGATCTTCCCGGAGGACTACGCCCGCTGGCTGGCCGAACCGGCCGCCGACCTCCTGCGCGCCTGCGCCGACGAACGCCTGCAGGCCTACCCGGTGAGCCGGCGGGTGAACTCCCCGGCCAATAATGACGCCAGCCTCATCGAAGCCCTGGAACACTGAGCACCGGTACAGGTATCTTCCGGCCCTGCAGGCAGTGTGGGGGCGTTGATGCTGCCGACCAGGGCACGCCGCCCGATCGCGCCCCGGACCGACCGCCAGCACAGCCAGGGACAAGGCCCGCCAGCGCCCCGCGCCGGACCCGCCTGCATCGATCACAAGCCGCCAACGGAACCAAAAGCCATGCAAAGAAAACCGCTGCGCTTTGCCGCCACCGCCGTCGCCATTGTCATCGCGCTGGCCTGGAACTGGCTGAACCCGCAAGTCGTTCTCCCGGATACGGGCTCGACGCCGCAGGGGCTGTCGGTGCCAGCCGATGCCAGTGGCGCGCAGGTACTGGCGTCGCTGTTCCAGGCCGAGCGCTCCGGGGTCATGGTGGAGGCTGCCGGCAGGATTTCCCGAATCCTGCCCGACGACAACAAGGGCTCCCGGCACCAGCGCTTCATCGTGCGCATGGACAACGGCCAGACGGTGCTGATTGCCCACAACATCGACCTCGCACCGCGCATCGCCGGGCTCAGCGAGGGCCGCGCCATCCACTTCCGTGGGCAGTACGAGTGGAACGAGCGTGGCGGCGTCGTGCACTGGACGCACCACGATCCGAACGGTCGTCGCGAGGGCGGCTGGCTGCGTTACGATGGCCGCGAGTACCGCTGAGCCGTTTCCGGTACCACTGCTACAATGCCAACCCTGCCCCTGCACAAGGCCGCTCATGAGCCAACAACGCACCGACCTCAACCGCCGGATCATCCTCGCCAGCCGGCCCGAGGGCATCCCCGGCCCCGAGCATTTCAGGCGTGACGACCAGCCGCCGGGCACGCCCGCCGAGGGCGAGTTCCTGGTCCGCAACCTGTACCTGTCCATCGACCCGGCCCAGCGCGGCTGGGTCAACGCCGCCGCCAACTACAGCGAGCCGGTAGCCATCGGCGCGGTCATGCGCGCCCTCACCGTCGGCCGCGTGGAGCGCTCGGCGCATCCGGACTTCCACGAAGGCGAGTACCTGTACGGCTTCTTCGGCTGGCAGGACTGGTGCGTGGCCACGCCCGGCCAGGTGTTGCGGCGGGTGGACCCGGACATCGCCCCGCTCAGCACCGCGGTGGGCGTGCTCGGCCTGACCGGGGTCACGGCCTGGCTGGCCCTGTCCGAACTCGGCCAGCCACGCGCCGGCGAGACCGTGCTGGTAAGCACGGCCGCCGGCGCCGTGGGCAGCATCGTCGGCCAGATCGCCCGCCACGCCGGCTGCCGCAGCATCGGCCTGACCGGCAGTGACGACAAGGTGGCGGCCTGCATGGCCCGCTACGGTTACGACTCGGCCATCAACTATCGCGACTGCCCGGACCTGGCCGCGGCCATCGGCCGGACCGGCGCCGATGGCATCGACGTGTACTTCGACAACACCGGCGGCGGCATCAGCGATGCGGTGGTCGGGCACATGAACAATCGCGCCCGCATCGTACAGTGCGGCACCGCCGCCTTCGCCAACTGGGATCCGCCGCCGCAAGGCCCGCGGCGCGAACGCCTCGTGCTGGTCAAGCGCCTGCGCTGGTCCGGCTTCATCATCTTCGACTGGATGGACAGCTTCGACGAGGCGGTCCGCGGCCTGGCCGGCATGCTCGACGCCGGCACCCTCGTGTACGACGAGGACATGGAAACCGACATCGATGCCGCGCCGGCCGCACTGGCGGCGTTGTACCGCGGCGAGAACCGCGGCAAGAAACTCATCCGCCTGGCGGCGGAGTAACCGCCCCCACACGGGCGGGCAACAACACCAACAAGCAACCAAGGGGGGTAGGACAATGCTGTTTTTCTTCAAGGTGCGAGTCACGCCGAAAGAACTGACGCTGGATGAACTGTGGGACCTGTGGGAGCAGGAAACCGAGGCGGCGATGGGCGCCCGCGCGGCCGGCAAGATCCGCAGCATCTACAAGGTGGCCGGCCAGCGCTACGTGCTTGGCATTCTCGACGTGGAATCCCACGACGAACTCGACCAGATCATCATGGGTGCACTGCCGCTGCGCCACTACCTGGAGTTCGAGGAGGTACTGCCCGTGCGCGAGTACGACCACTTCGCCGCTGACGTACGCCGGCGCTGGGGCTGACCCACCGCCGGCCATCCACGGGAGGACAGCATGGATTCCGCACTGACCGACGCCGAACGCGCCATGTATTCGGAAATCAGCCGCGACAGCATCGACTTCCTGATGACCCGCCACAACCGCGTCAACCGCTGGGTGGTGGCGGACCTGCTGCGCCGCTCGGCCTATCGCTACCCTGACAAGACCGCCGTGATATCCGGCGACCGGCGGGTGAGCTACGCGGCCCTGGAAGCGGACTGCAACCGCACCGCCAATGCGCTGCGCGCAGCCGGCATCGGCCGCTTCGACCGGGTGGCCCTGCTCGCCCACAACACCCTGCACCACGTGCAGACCTGGTTCGGCTGCTGCAAGGCCGGCGCCGTCTACCTGGCGCTGAACTACCTGCTGAACGGCCGCGACCTCGCCTGGTGCATCAACCACTCCGAGGCCAGGCTGCTCATCGTCGAGGACTCCCTGTACCACCTGGTGGCGGACGTGCTCGATGACATGCCGACGGTGCGGACCCTGGTGTGGTCCAGCCAGGGCCGGGGCGAGGCCTGCCAGGACGAGCGCTTCCTGGACTTCGACCAGTGGGTGGCCGGCCAGTCCGACAGTGAACCCGACACGGTGCTGCGCATCGAGGACGTGGTGCAGATGACCTACACCAGCGGCACGGAATCCCTGCCCAAGGGCGTGCTGCTGAGCAACCAGGCGCTGCTGTCGCAGTACATGGGCTGCATCGTCGACGGCAACTACGGCGTTGATGACGTGAACGTCAACGCCCTGCCGCTGTACCACTGCGCCGCGCGGGACGTGTTCATGAACCCGCTGTTCTGGGTGGGTGGCACCAACGTGCTCATCACCCCGGAAATCGACACCATCCTGCAGAGCCTGGCCGAGCATCGCGCCACCATGTTCTTCGCGCCACCGACCGTGTGGATAGGCATGCTGCGCCATCCGGACTTCGACAAGTACGATCTGTCGCAACTGGCCAAGTGCTACTACGGCGCCTCGATCATGCCGGTGCAGGTACTGAAGGAACTCATGCAGCGCCTGCCGCAGGCGCGGGTGTACAACTACTACGGCCAGACCGAACTCGCGCCCTATCACACCGTGCTCAAACCCGAGGACGCCATGGCCAAGCTCGGCTCCGCCGGCATGGGCGGCATCAACATGGAAACGCGTCTGGAGGACGATGCCGGCAACGCCATCGATGCTCCGGGCATGCCCGGGGAGATCTGCGGCCGCGGCCCGCATGCGCTGACCATGTACTTCAAGGAGCCGGACAAGACCGAGGACACCATGCGCGGTGGCTGGTTCCATTCCGGGGATATCGGCGTGCTGGACGCGGACCGGTACATCGAGGTCATCGACCGCAAGAAGGACATGATCAAGACCGGCGGCGAGAACGTCGCCACCCGCGAGGTGGAGGAAGCCATCTACCGCGACGCGCGCGTGGAGGAAGTGGCCGTGGTGGGCCTGCCGCATCCGAAATGGGTTGAAGCCGTGGTGGCCTTCGTGAAGCTGCGCGATGGCGCCGAGGCCAGCGAGGAGGCCTTGTCGGAGCACTGCCGGCGGGAGCTCGCCCATTTCAAGGCGCCGAAGAAAATCGTGTTCGTCGATGCCCTGCCCAAGAGCCCGTCAGGCAAGATCCTGAAGCGCCAGATCCGCGACGCCCACGCCGACGCGTTCGGCTGAAGCGGCGCGACGGCCTGCAGCCGGGCGACTGAGCGGCCGACAACCAGCGGGGACGGACGATTCAGGGCGCGACCACCATGAACCAGGCTGAAGCGGCACCGGAGATCCGGGTACGCGGACTGTGCAAGACCTTCGGCAGCCATGCCGTGCTGCGCGGCGTGGACCTGCTGGTGCGGCGCGGTGAGATGGTCGCCATCGTCGGCGGTTCCGGCTGCGGCAAGACCGTGCTGCTCAACCACATTCTCGGCCAGCTGCGCCCCGATGCCGGCACTGTCGAAGTGGCCGATCACGATCTGCCGGGAGCGCCGCTGGTGGACATCAGCCATATCCCCGAGCGCCGCAAGGATGCCATCCACACCCACTGGGGCGTGGTGTTCCAGCGCAATGCCCTGTTCTCAGGCAGCGTGTACGAGAACATCGCCCTGTGGCTGGAGGAAGTGCAGGAACTGACGGACACGGCCATCCGGCCCATCGCCCGCCGCGTGCTGGCCGCGGTGGGCCTGCCGGGTGACGACGGCTTCCTGGACCAGCCCCAGGAGGCCCTGAGCGGCGGCATGGCCAAGCGGCTCGCGGTGGCCCGGGCGCTGTCGATGGACCCGGCCGTGCTGTTCTACGACGAGCCCACCACCGGCCTGGACCCGACCAGTTCCAACCAGGTCCACGAGCTCATCAGCCGCACCCACGCCGAGCACACCGCCGCCGGCGAGGCCCGCACCACGCTCATCATCACCCACGACAAGGATCTGCTGAGCCGTCTGGAACCGCGCACAGTGATGCTCGACCAGGGCCGGGTATTCTTCGACGGTCCCTTCCAGCAATTCCATGACGACACCTCGGACATCATCCGCCCCTACTTCGACCTGATGCCCGTGCTGCAGCAGGACACCGCCCGCCAGTCCAGGCATCCCCTCTGAGCCGGCCGCACGGCCGCTGCGCTACCGGCGAGCCGGGTACCTGGGGCGGCAGCCAGGCACTCGGCCTTTCAGGATCGGGATCTTTAATATTTAACAGATAGTTAGGCTATATATTTAATTAATATAATTAGGTATCTTATGTAGCTGCATGCATAGATTGGGATAACTGCGGCTGCGCCATGTCTGTACCTCGTCACTTCACCATCATCGGACTGTGGCTGTGCGGCCTGCTCACGGCGCCTGCGCTGACGGCACAGGCGCCGCCCGGCCAGCCGCGCAGCGGCGAGCGTTACTGGGTGGAAGCCGGGGTCAAACGCTTCGAACTGGACAGCGGCTTCGCGCCGACCACCGCCGGGTACATCCGGGCCCATATCGACCGCGGCTTCCGCAATGCCTGGGACCTGGAGCTGGTGCAGATGGACCGCTTCGATGACCGCGGCGTCCTGGGTGTGGTCACGAACACCCACGATTTCACGCCTGACCTGTTCACGCGCGCGACCATCAGCACCAGCTCGGACGGCCTGTTCTTCCCCGAGCTGCGCGCCGAGGGCAGTGTGAACCTGCGTACCCTGCCGCGGCGAAACCTCATCCTCACCGCGGGCATGGCCTGGTTCGATGCCCGCGACATCCACACCGACACCAGCGGTTTCGTCGAGGCCGTCTGGTACATCAATGAGAACTGGGTCGTCCAGGGCGGTGGCCGTCTGAACATCAGCAGCCCCGGCTCGGTGGACTCGCTGTCCGGCTACGGGGCGGTCACCTGGGGCCGCGATCGCAAGCGCTATCTCACCGCCCGTGTCGGTGGCGGCAACCAGGCCTGGCAGGCATTCGCCAACGACGATTTCCAGGTGGATTTCCCGTTCAGCCAGGTCACGCTCACCTGGCGCGAATGGATCGGCGACCTCTGGGGCGTGAACGTTGTACTCGACAGTTACCACAGCGAACCCTACGACCAGTACGGAGTCGAGTTCGGCCTGTTCCGGGAGTTCTGAGCGCCAACGCCATGCGCGCCTCGCATCTCATCCAGGCCCTGCGCTTCCGCAGCCACTCCGGTCGCCTGATCCGAAAGCACCGGGCCCTGCGCCGCCTGGATTTCGCGGCGGCATCGTGGCTGCACCCGGTCCTGCTGGCGCCCGGGCTGGGGCTCGTTCTGGTGCTCCTGGCCGGGCCCGTGACCGCTGCCTGGGAACAAGGGATACGCTGGTGGCTGCAGCAGATGGCGCTGCCTGCCAGCCTCACCGTGGAAAGCCGACGCCTGCTCGGCATTGCCGACTACCTCCTGGTACGCATCGAACTGCCGCCGGCGCCCGTGCACTACACCGGCTGGGTGACCACCCTGACGGTGGTTTCAGTCCTCACCCTGGCAAGCTACCTGTTCGGGCGCCGCCACCTGGCGATGGTCTACCTGGTCTTCCTGCACTACCTGCTGGTGCTGATGGGCCTGGCCTGGTTCGCACTCGTGCCGGCGCCGTTCCCGCACGATATCCTCAGCCATACCCGCAGCGGCCTGGAGATGAGCCTGCTCCTCGTCCTGCTCGTGCCATGGCTGCTGGCCCCGTCGCTGTACGTGTTCGACCTGCCACTGTGGCGCAAGCTCGTGGGCACGCTGGTCACAGTGGCTGCCATCGGCGTGTTTGCGCCCCTGCAGTACCTGCTGCACGCGGTGATTCTGCATCACGGCTCACTGGTGTTCATGCCGCTGCTGTACGTGTTGTACGGACTGCTGCTGAACGTGCTGATATTCGTGGCACTGTACGCCTGGACACTCAGTTGGGAGCCGCGCACATGAGCCTTGCCCGGCAACGCCTCGGTGCCGGCCCGGCGGCGATGGTCATGCTCGCTGCCTGTCAGCAGGCGGCGGCAGCGGGCCCCGGCGCGGCCATCGTGCACGAGTACGTGATCGTGGCCCTGCGCGGCATCGTCTGGCTGGTTGTCTCAATGATCCTCGTGTACATGCTCCGGCACCTGTTCTTCACGCTCAATCGGCTGTTCGGACACCAGCGACACCCCTACCTCGACATCGACACCGGCCCCTGGCCGACGGTGGCCGTGCTGGTTCCGGCACACAACGAACAGCTGGTCATCGGCACCGCGCTGCAGGCGCTGGTGGAAGTCGACTATCCGCGGGATCGCTACTGCATCGTGCCTGTCGATGATCGTTCCAGTGACGACACCCGTGCCATCATCCAGGCCAGCGCTGCCGGGCATCCCGACCTCATCCGCCCCTATCTGCGCGATGACGGCATGCCCGGCAAGGCGGCGGCCATCCAGGACGCCATGGCCATCGTCGACAGCGAGGTCATCGTGCTGTTCGACGCCGATTACCTGCCGGGGCGCGGCCTCATCAAGCAGCTTGTTGCCCCCATGTTCGACCCGGAAGTGGGCGCGGTGATGGGCCGCGTGGTGCCGCAGAACTCAGCCGAGAATCTGCTCACCCGCCTGCTCGACATGGAGCGCGCGGGCGGCTACCAGGTCGACCAGCAGGCTCGCATGAACCTGCACCTGGTCCCGCAGTTCGGCGGCTCGGTGGGCAGCGTCCGCGTCAGCGCCCTGCAGGCCGTCGGCGGCTGGCGCATCACCGCCCTGACCGAGGACACCGACCTGACCTACCGTCTGCTGCTGCATGGCTACAAGACGGTCTACGAGAACCGCTCGGAGTGCTACGAGGAAGTGCCCCAGGACTGGCAGGAGCGTAACCGGCAGATCATGCGCTGGGCACGTGGCCACAACGACGTCGCTTTCCGCTACATCGGCCCGCTGCTGTGCAGTGACAAGCTGCGCCTGGCGGAGCGAATCGACGCGATACTGCTGCTCGGGGTGTACCTGATGGCACCGCTGTTGCTGCTCGGCTGGTTCGCCGCCATGGGGCTGTTCCTGCTGGGCGAGCAGATCCTGCCGCCGGCCGTGGCCGTGGTGGCGGCAATGGTGGTGTTCATGACGCTCGGCAACTTCGCCGCCTTCTTCGAAATCGCCGCGGCCATGTACCTGGACGGCCGGCGTCGCGGGATCCGCATGCTGCCGTTGCACTTCATCACCTTCCTGGTCAGCCTCATCAACGTGACCCGGGCAACGCTGATGTCCCTGGCGCCACGCAACGGCAGCGACGGCGGCCTGCGCTGGGACAAGACCCGCCGTTACAGCCGCGAGCGAAGCCCGTGAGCCCGCTGACAGCAACCCTGATGCTGGCTGCGAGCACCCTCGCGCTGTTCCTGGCCTGCCTGTCGCCGGCCCTGCTGGAATGGTGGCGGCGCACGGACGCCCCACCGCTGGTCGTGGTGCGCAGCCAGGACACCAACATCCGTCATTTCGCGGTGTCCTTTGCCGAGCAGGTCCAGCAGCGTCTTGCCGGCGAACTCGACCGTGCCGCCGAATCGCCCACGCCCATCGAGGGCGTGTGGCACGGCACCGATCGCTACGTCCTGCTGCCGGATGCCTCGGTGGTCTGGCTGCACGACGATGAGCGCAGGCAGAGTCGGGTCGGGCGCCTGCTGCTCGCCGGCACCGCCCTCACACTGCCCGGCGGCATCGTGTTCGAGAAAGAGGTGTACGCCCGGAGCGATCTCGAGGCCGGCGACGACCTGGCCCTGCGCGGTTGTTTCGTGCGCGGCCGGACCGTGCTGGGCGACCGGGTGGTGGTGGCGCGCTGGCTGCACGGTGACGGCGCCGTGGTGTGCGGCCGGGATGCCAGGCTGTACGGGCGCCTGTCCAGCGACACCCGCCTGCAACTGGGTGCCGGCACCCGCTTCGAGCGCGTCAGCGCGCCCGTCATCCGCTTCGCGACCAGCACGGTGGAGTTCCGTCCGGCCGGCCGCCGCGAAACGGGCCGTGAGCGCTGGGAGCCGGGCGAGGTCGAGTACCTGGACCCACGCACCGTCCTGCTGCGCGGTGACTGGAAACTGCCTCCGCACTCGCACATCACCTTCAACGTGGTCTGCCGGGGCAGCCTGCGCATTGGTGCCGGCAGCCTTGTCGAGGGTGCGGTCAAGGCCTGGCACCGACTGCAGGTGGACAGCGGCACGATCGTTCGCGGGGCCCTGGTCTGCGGGGGAGCCATGCAGATCGACCACGGCGTGGTGGCGGCGGGCCCGCTGGTGGCCGAGGGCACCCTCGGCATTGGTGAGGGTTGCATCATCGGCGGCCCGCAGATGCAGACCACAGTGACCGCGCCGGTGATCCGGGTCGCGCCCGGCAGCCAGGTTTCCGGGTCCGTGTGGGCAGGCAGCACCGGTGAAGTCGGCCGGGACGACCAGGACAACCGTAGAGTTTTGTGACATGCCGGAAACATTCGCAAAAAAACCTGCCAGGGGGGCTTTCCGCCACCGGATTTCACTGTGCGAAAGCCGACTGTGGATTATCCTAGCAACCATGATGCATCGACATACCCGCCCACTGATGTCCGCACTCGCCCTGGCATGGCTGGCCCTGGTGCCGCTGTGCGCGCCCGCCGCCCAGGTCGGCTGGACCGCTGGCGGCGACGGGCCATGGAGCGTTGCCGGCAACTGGAGTGGCGGCGCCTTGCCCACGAGCACGGATTTCGTGGACATCGGCACCGCGCTGTTCCCCTTCGCCGGTACGGTCTCCAGCGCCGGCGGTGGTCACGTCGCCGGTGAACTGGACATCGGGGCCCTCGCGACGCTGGCGGTCACCGGCGGCAGCCTGGCTGTGGTCGGTACCATCGACAACCACGGTACGAGCACCGTGACAGGCGCAGCCGCCGTCTCGACCGGGCGGGTGTTCAACCACGCCGGCGCCAGCCTGACCCTGAGCGATGCCGGAACGGTGCTCGATATTGCCGAGGGCATGTTCAACGACGGCGTACTCAGCCTGGATGCCGGCGCCCTGATGAAAACCGGTTTCCCGGACGGCAGTGTGCTCAGCACGGCATCGCTGACGGTTACCGGCGGCGCGGCGATCCAGAGCCGCAGCATGACCACCACGGATACCGCCACCACCCATATCGGCGGCGCCGGCACGCAAGTCCTCATCGACAACGCGATCTTCGCCGGCGGAGCCACGATGCTGACCGCCAACGCGTTCCTGGAAGCGACCAGCCTCGACGTGGCCGGCAGCGGCCTTGCTGCCGCCGGGTTCACCGTGGACAGCGGCGCCAGCGCAAGCCTGGTAAGCGGCATCGTGAACGGCTTCGGAACGCTGCGCGCCAGCGGCCCGGGCGCCCAGGTGCAGTTCGCCGGCGACCTGCACAACGTCGGCGGCGCGATCGAGGTGGTCGACACCGGCCAACTCAGCGCCGACAGCATCGCCGTGCTGGACCCGGGCACGCTGACGATCGCCGGCGCCGCTGATGCTTACCTGGCCATCGGTGTCGAGG